>JBBRLF010000006.1:0-44199 GCA_038231515.1 candidate division WWE3 bacterium | reverse complement strand
GCGGGATCGACGAAGGGGCTTACGCCGCGCACTTTGACTTCGATTTTTTCGTCGGTGCCCGGCAGGCTGAGCTCGCCCGCCAAACCGGCTTGAATATTGGGCAGGTCGGCAGCGGCGATTTCGACCAGAATTCGTATCTGGCTGGGATCGGTTACGCTGGCCAGCTTCTGGCCTTTGGCTACCAGGCTTCCCTCGGTAACCTCGACCTGGCTTACAATTCCCGTAACCGGCGCGGTGACGATAACTGGTGCGTACTGATAAACAGGATCGGTGTGGGTGATCACCATGAGCTTCTGATGCCGGCCGACTTTTTGACCCAGAGGCGCATTGATTTTCGAAACCACGCCGTCGGATTCCGCCAACACGTTGGCGTTTACCTTGGGCACCACGCGTGCGGGATAGGTGAGCACATCGAAAAGTGAGGTCAAGCGGGCTGGTGAAACGAGCACAACCGGGGCTTTGGGTTTTTCGTCAGCCGCAAACGCGGAAGCAGTCAGAACGCAGAACGCGAGCCAGGTCATACCCATGAATCCCCCTAAGCGAGGGTCCTGTCTACTCTCAAAATACGCAGTGTGTCAATATTGTTGAATATTTATGTGTCTCTGTATCTTGCTGAAACCTTTGAAACTCTGCCGTCACCCTGCACTTGGGCTACACTCGTCTTTATGCGTGACTGCACTTGGACGTGGCGTTGGGCACTTCAGTCTTCGCCCGAAAAGCTCTGGCCTCTGGTGGCTGATACGGATCGCTTCAATCGCTTCACGGGGCTGCCGCCGGTACAGTTTTCGATGGTGCCGGTGGAGATTCGCGGCGTGCAGCGCGAGGGCCGTTTTCGGATTCTGGGCCTGCCGCTGGTTTGGGACGAATATCCGTTTGAATTTGAGGCGCCTCGCCGGTTCTCAGTGTTGCGGCGCTATCACGGCGGTTTTTTTCACGAGCTTGAGGCTTTGCTCAAGCTTGAGCCCAAGGGCGGGGGTACCGAGCTTACGTATACGATACGCGTGCGGCCCCGAAATTTTCTGGGCCTGCTGGTGGCAAAGCTGCAAGTAGGCCTGATTACGCGTTTCAAATTCAACCAGGCGTTCAAACGCATCGACAAGGCCGTAAGCGGCAGCGAGCCCCAGCCCCTCGAAGCACCGGGCTTGGGCGCCGCTTATCGCGAGCGCCTGGCAGGGGCACTGGGCGACATTCACCATGTGCAACTTCTGCTCGACTTCCTCACCACGGCGCCCGCCAGCGAGCTTGCCGATATTCGGGTGTTTCGGCTGGCGCACGAGCGGGGAGTTTCGCGCGACGAGCTGCTGAGCCTTTTTTTACATGCGACCAAAGCCGGCCTGCTCGAAGTGGGCTGGCAGATCGTGTGTCCTTGCTGCCGGGGCGAGAAGGCCCGGGCGGCACGGCTGCGCGACCTGCGCTTCGAGCTGCGGTGTGAGTCGTGCAACATCGATTTTACCGCCGACTTCACCAGGCTCACCGAGCTCACGTTTCGGCTGGCCACCAAATGGAAAGATGTTCGGCAGCCCGTCTACTGCGTGGGCAGTCCCATGCGCACGCCGCACATCAAAGTCCAGCTGCGCGCCGCCGCGCAGACGAAAACCCGCTTGAATATTGAGCTGCCGCCGGGCCAGTACCGCGTGCGTAGCCCGGTAAGTCGCGGTGAAGTGGTGCTGACGGTTGCCGCCGCGATCAGCACGGAGAATCTTGCTACTGCTGCCCTCGTGCTGACGCGGGCAAGCCTGTCGCCACAAGAGTTGACGGCTCAAGGTCGCTTTACGCTTGAGATCGACAATCGCCTGGCCCACGAGGCCGCCGTGGCGATTGAACGCACGGAGTGGACCGAGCATGTCGTTACGGCCGACTACGTGCTGGCCTTTCAGGATTTTCGTGATCTTTTCGGTGACGACGTCCTGGCGCCCGGCACGGCAGTGCAGGTGGCTAACGTGGCGCTGCTCTTCACCGATCTGAAAGACTCCACGGCCCTGTACACTCGTACGGGCGACGCGCGGGCCTTTGGCGTGGTGAGCAGTCACTTCGATATTCTGGACAAAATTATTCAACGCCATCATGGCGCGCAGGTAAAGAATATCGGAGACGCGGTTATGGCGGTATTTGGCAAAGCCGCCGATGCCCTGCGAGCTGCCGTGGAGATGCACCACGAGCTGAAAAAGCTGCGCACCTCGGACGGGCGCGAGGTGGTGCTCAAGACAGGCTTGCATGCGGGCCCCTGCTTTGCGGTTACTTTGAACGACAATCTGGATTATTTCGGCACCACCGTAAATCTGGCGGCACGCATTCAAGGGCAGTCCGAGGGCGCGGACATTGTGCTGGATGCGGCGCTTGCCGCGACGCTTTGCGCACCGACGGATTTTTCGGAGTTCCAACGCGAAGAGTTTGAAGCCGAGCTGAAAGGCATCGTGGGCAAGCGTCGCTTGCTGCGGCTTCGACTGCGCTGAGCTAGCGCGCCAAAAATCGTAGCACGGCCGAGCCAGCCCAGTGCCCCAGCGAGACGCACCCCTGAATCAGAAAACCTCCGGTTGGTGCATCCCAGTCCAGCATCTCACCGGCGAGAAATACACCGGGAATGCTCGTCAGCATGAGCTCCGCATTGACCTCTTCCCAGGCAAGCCCACCGGCCGAAGAGATGGCCTCCTCGAGTGGCTGCGGGCCCAGTAGACTGATTGGAAATTTTTTAAGCAGCGCGGCCGTAAGTGCCAGCGAGGCCAGGTCGTCGGGCGGCGCGGCGGTTTCGAGCAACGCCAATGACGCTGGCGCCAGCTTGAGCAGCTTTTTCACGCGCCGAAGGGGCGAACGATTTTCTTTCATCGCCGAAATTTTTTCCAGAATTTGTGCTTCGGTCAGATCCGGCTTCAGATCGACGTAAACCACGGCCGTTTCGCCCAGCGTATAGACCGGCGTGCCTTCCAGCCCGTAGCTTGTCACCATAAGATCGCCACGCTTGGAGCCTCGCGAAGTTGTGAGTGTGATGTTTTTCAAAGGCTGGCCCTCGGCCTGCGCAAGAAACTTCGCGGGCCAGGCCACGCGATAGCCCACATTTGAGGCAGAAAAAGGCGTGAATCGCAAACCCTTGCGCGAAAAAATCGCAGGCCAGCGCAGCGGCGTTTCAGTTTTTTCCCAGCTGCCGCCGCCCAGGGCCAGCACTGCGGCAGCGCAGTCGACCACGACGCCATTCGTAAACTCCACGCGCACGCCGCCGGCGGTTGCCGAAAAATCACGCAGCTCGTGCTCGTAACTGAACTCAACGCCGCGCTCGTGGAGCGAGAAAAGCCAGGCGCGCAGCAAGCCCGAGGCCTTCAGGCCCTTGACGAAATAGCGCCGGCTGGTGCCCTTGAAAGTAGCGATGCCCAGGCGCTCGATGAACTTAAGCCAGTCCACGGGGCCAAACGCGGCCAGCACCGGCTGCAGAATTTCGTGAGGGCCGCGATAGTGGGCGAGGAACTCCGTCGGAGGCGCGTCGTAGGTGACGTTGAGGCCCGAGCTGCCGGCGACGAGAAGTTTGCGGCCGGGTCCTTTCTTTTTCTCAAAGACGCGCACACGGTGCCCGGCCCCCGCAAGCACGTGGGCGGCCATCAATGCCGAGGGGCCTGAGCCGATAACAGCAACTATCATCTTCAGAGCGTAGCAACTCTCGGGTCTGCTTTCGAGGATTTCCGTACTGCGCCTACTGGGGGTCGACCTTGAGCAGAAGCTGCGAGGCGGACTGATTGGACTGTTTGGCGCCATTCAAGAGGCCGGAGTTTGAACGCTGACTGGTCTGCGAGGTTCCGCCCAGCTGCACCCACTGGCCTGCGGGGGCACTGGTGGTGGTGTTGAGGCTGTGCGCATCGGTCGTCGCGGCACCTCCGACTCCAGGCACGGCTGGCAGCAGCTGCACGCTTACGCGCTCACCTTCGACGCGGGCCACGATTTGCGAGCCGGTGCCGTCGCCCAGCGAGGCCGGAACGCCTTCTTCGACCATTATGAAACGTTCACCCGAGCTCTTCTGTTGGCTTTCGGTGTTACTGGCCACAACTCGCACGTTGCTGGCGCCCGTGCGGCGACCAAGGGCCAGGCTGCCGTTTACGGCAATCTGCGAGGCCTGCGCGCTGCCTTGGCTGGCATCGCGAATTGCCACACGCAGCATGCGCGGTTTTCGATCCAGGTCTGAGGTGAGCTGTCTGATCTCGGTTACGATCGCCGGTGGTGCCCGAACAATGAGTTTCAAGTTGTTGCCCGTAATCGTGACCTGATTGCCATAGAGTCCGCGCAGCATGGGAATCAGCGTGTCGGCCGAGCGATGACGCAGGTTGATGACGGTAAGACCATCGTCACCAAAGACACAGGCGAGGGCGAGATATACGATTATTTGCGAAAACATCTTGAACGTCATTTTATCGCATCAGCCGGGTGCTGCCCTAATGCGTGTAGTGTCAGGCACTTGGAAGGCTGCTTTTCAGCGTTTTACTGTCGTCCATAGCAAGGCCTGATTGCTGGGGGCTGTCACAGTGGCCGAAGGTTCGGCTGTGACAAAGAGTTCGAATTCGCGAAAAGGCGTCACGGTTTCCAGACTGCCGTTGAGACTCTGGTCGACTTTGAGCGCGCCCAGATTCACGGTAAGCCGTTCCATGTTGCCGGCTGGTGTGCGCACCGCAGCCAGGGGCCGCGCCCAGACCACATAGGTGGTCGCCGCGGCATCTACTTTCTGAGGTGGCGCCAGGGTTTTCACTTTCAGTGCAATGCTGGTGTTGCCATTTTTAGCTTCCGCGGCTTTGACTGTTCCTTCGGCCGCGGGTACCCGATTGCTCGCCGACAGATTCAGGGGCGCTGACGAGCAAGCCGGGGTTAGTACTGCAGCCGCTGTGGCCAAAGCGAGCAAGACAGAACTTAAACTGATTCGGTTCATCGTGGAATTCCTCCTGCCGGAGGGACTGCAATAATGAGACCTAGTGGAATACCTAAAGCGCGTTGCGCAACGCTATGTCATGAAAACGCAAAGCGCTAGGCCGCGGCTTGCGGGCCAGCGTGGCGTAGTCGACCTCGTACAAGCCAAAGCGGGGAGTGAAGCCATCAGACCACTCGAAGTTGTCGAGCAGCGACCAGTGGCAGTAGCCCTCGACCGGTACGCCCTCACGCATGGCGTGCGCCAGCTCGGTCAGGTGGCTCTCGAGAAACTTCGGGCGGCGGTCATCTTTTGCGTCAGCGATGCCGTTTTCAGTGATGAAGATTTTTTTGCCCGGAAAGCGTTTGGCCGTGGCTTTTAGAATCCGGTAAAAACCATGCGGATAAATTTCCCAGCCCAGATCGGTGACGCCTGAGCTTTTTTCCACCGAAAGCTCAAAGCCCATGCCGCTGAAGCGCATGTGCACGATGTCGCGCCCATAGTAGTTCACGCCGATGAAGTCTTGAGTGCCGGCCACTTCGGGCAGGCGTTTGTTGACTCGCACGGCAAGGGGAATCCAAAGTTTGAGTTTGCCCGTCTCGACGGCGTTGGCAAAAGCCCAGTTAAAGGCATGATCGAACTTTCCGGCCAGAAAGCTGTCAAACGGATGAAAGCCCCGTGGCGGATCAAAAATGCGCAGGTGATGGGCCAGGCCGATGCGAATCGGGGTATGGCCGGGCTGCGCGGCGATGGCATGCATGGCATGATAGGCGGCCGCATGCGAATGCAGCAGCCCGATCATGGGCGGGATTACGCTTTTGAACCCGCCCTTGTGCCCGGGCGGAAAATAGCCGCTCATATAGCCTTGCACCAGATGAACCATGGGCTCGTTGATCGTGATCCAGTCGTGCACCTCGGGGCCGATGTGGGTCTGCACAAACGCCGCGTAACGCGCGAACAGCTCGGGGGCCTTTTCGGATTCCCAGCCTGCCAGCGCGGCAAACCAGCGCGGCAGTGTGAAGTGGTGTAAGGTTACCATCGGCTCGATGCCAGCCGAGCGAAGCAAAGCAAGCTCGGTCTTATAATGCTCCACGGCTTGCCAGTCCCATTCGCCCTGGCGCGGCTCGATCTTGGCCCATTCCATGGAAAAGCGGTACTCGCCAACATTCAGATCGCGCAGCAGCTTTACGTCTTCTTCAAGATGATCCCAGTGGTCGGGTGCGCGGCCCGAACGGTCGCCGTTCTTGATGTGTCCGGGCGCGAGCTCCCAGTCCCACCAGTCGCTGTTGACGTTGCCGCCTTCGATCTGATGGGCCGAGGTGGCCACGCACCATTTGAAGTCCTTGGGAAAGGTGACCGGAATTTTTTTACGAGGCGCCATTGCACCCGACATCGTGCTGAGCACGAGAGCCAAAACAAAAACCATTCCGTACTGCATGGACTAGAATCCGTTTCTTAGAATAATCTCCGAAAAATGCGCGGCGCTGGGGCGTGCCTTGCGGGCAAGCGTCGCATAATCCATCTCATATAGCCCAAATCGCGGAGTGAATCCTTCGCTCCATTCAAAGTTGTCCATGAGCGACCAATAGCAGTAGCCCTCGACGGGTACGCCTTCTCGCATCGCTCGGGACATCGCCTCCAGATGAGAGTCGAGATACTTTGCGCGCTTGGTGTCTTTCACATCAGCAATGCCGTTTTCGGTAATCAGGATCGGTTTGCCGGGGAAATGCTCTGCAGCAGCTTTTAACACACGATAGAAGCCTTCGGGGTAAATTTCCCAGCCGACGTCACTGGTTTCGGCGCCTTCGGGCACTGAGAACTTGAAGCCCGGAGCTTCGAGAGTCATCTCGACCATGTCGCGGGTGTAGTAGTTGACGCCGATGAAGTCCTGCGTGTGCGCGATATTCTCTATGAACTCATTAACTTCGGTCGCCAGAGGAATGTCGTAACGCAGCTGTCCGGTTTCAAGCGCCTCGGCAAAGGCCCAGTTCCAGGCCCGGTCTAATTTTTCGGCGAGCAGGCCGTTAAGCGGGTTCCAGCTCGGCACCGGATCAAATACGCGAAGGTGATGGGCCAGCCCAACTCGGATGCCGGGGTGCTTCGCTTTCATCGCATGATAAGCGGCCGCATGCGCCTTGAGCAGTCCGATAACCGGCACCTTCAGCGAGGCGAGATCGCCCTTCCTACCCGGGGGCTGAAAGCCGCCCAGATAGCCCAGGACCAAATGAACCATGGGCTCGTTAATCGTGATCCAGTCACGCACGCCGAACCCGATATTGTCCACGACAAAGGTCGCATACTTCGCAAACGCGTCGGGTGCGCCATCCCATTCCCAGCCGCCCTTTTCGCGTACCCAGCGGGGCAGCGAAAAATGCTGAAGCGTGACCATGGGTTCGATGCCCGCTGCGCGAAGTAGTGCGAGCTCGCGATTATAATGAATTACAGCGTCCAGGTCATAGTGGCCTGCTTTGGGCTCGATCTTGGCCCATTCGATGGAAAAACGATATTGCCGGACGTGCAGGTCGTGCAATAGCCGGGTGTCTTCTTCCAGGCGGTCCCAGTGGCCGCAGGCCGCGCCGGAATGCTCGCCGTTCTTGATATGCCCCGGAGCCTGCTCCCAGTCCCACCAGTCACTATTGGAGTTGCCGCCTTCAATCTGATGAGCCGAGGTGGCCGCGCACCATTTGAACGTGTGCGGAAATTCGATGGCCGGCGAGGCCTTGGCGCAAACCGTGAAAGTCAAAATCAACCCGAGAACCGATATGAGTGTTTTCATGTGTTGTGACTCAAGACGCTCTGCTGGAAATTCCGGAAGTTCAATTAATATTTTATCTTGCCGCACGGCGTTCTATAGTCACGAGGTTTTGACAAATGCTGATTTCCATCAATAATGTTGCCCAATGACGTTTGATGAATGGTTACGTGAGCTGCATCCCGCAATTTCAACGGCCTCCGCGCACGCGGTTCTTCGCCTGACCGAAGAAGGGGGCACGGTGCCCTTCATTGCGCGTTACCGCAAAGAGCAGACCTTCAATCTTGATGAGGTCGCGATTCAGAATGTCATCGACGGCAAAGAGCGCTGGGAAGACATCGTCAAAAAGAAAGCGCACATCCTTGACGAGATCGACAAGCAGAAGAAGCTTACGCCCGAGCTGAAAGAAAAGATTCTCACCACCTTTAACCTCGGATTGCTCGAAGACATCTATCTGCCCTACAAGCAGAAACGCAAATCCAAGGCGACCAAGGCGAAAGAAGCCGGCCTGGAGCCGCTTGCCGACTGGATTTGGAACTGCGGTCACGGCACTGAAACGCCGCAGCCCGGCCAGACCCTGGCCATCTGGGCGCTGACGTTTCGCAATGACAAAGCCGAGATCACCGATGGGGATCTGGCCGTTGCCGGCGCGCAGGATATTCTTATCGAGCGCTTGTCCGAAGTGCAGGAGCTGCGCCAGACGGTGCGGTCGGCGATGTTCGACCAGGGAGTGGCGAAAACCGAAAAGGGCGAAAAAGTTCAGCCCAACAGCAAGTTTGACCGCTACTTCGAGTATCAGGAGCCCGTGCAGTCGCTGCTCGAGCCTACGAACTCACATCGCTACCTGGCTATTCGCCGGGGCTGGATGGAAGGCGAGCTTAAGCTTTCCATTGGTGGCGTCGACGCGACTTTCGAAGCCGATCTGCTAAAAAGATTTGAAGCCGAGGCTTGCACCGTGCCCGACTCACCGGGCACAGCCGTACTGCTCAAGGCCGCGCGTCTGGCTTTCAAGGCGCACGTTCTGACCAGTATCGATGCTGAAGTACATAAAGCACTCAAAGACGTTGCTGATCTGGCCGCGATTAAAGTTTTTGCGGAGAATGTGCGCAAGCTGCTGCTGGCCAGTCCCTATGGCCCGAAGGCGGTTCTGGGTATTGATCCGGGCATTCGCACGGGTTGCAAGGTGGCGGCCGTGGACGACTCAGGCAAGTTCATCGCGCATACCGTGATGCATCTGCAAGGCGAACGAGAAAAGACGAACGCAAAAACGTTGCTGGGCGAGGTACTCAAAAATGCCGGTATTCGGGCTATCGCCATCGGCAACGGCACGGCCGGGCGCGAGACAGAGGGTTTCGTGCGGGCTGCGGTAAAAGAGCTGGGACTGAGCGTGCCGGTCGTGATGGTGAATGAGTCGGGCGCCAGCGTATACAGCGCCAGCGATGTGGCGCGCGAAGAATTTCCCGAGCTGGATCTTACCGTACGCGGCGCCATTTCGATTGCGCGTCGTTTGCAAGACCCGCTGGCCGAGCTGGTGAAGATCGATCCCAAGAGCATCGGCGTGGGACAATATCAGCATGATGTGAGTCCGCATGCGCTCAAAAAGAGTCTCGATCTGGTCGTCGACTCCTGCGTCAATGGCGTGGGCGTGAATCTCAATACTGCTTCTTACCATCTGCTTTCGCACGTCTCGGGCATTGGCCCGGGGCTGGCCAAATCCATCGTGGAATATCGTGGAACCAAGGGCCTGTTCAAATCCCGCATGGAGCTTTTGAAAGTGCCGCGGTTTGCGCAGAAAAGTTTTGAGCAGTCGGCTGGCTTTTTGCGTATCCCTGACTCCGAAAATCCGCTCGACAACACGGGCGTGCACCCCGAGCAGTACTCCGTGCTCGAAGGCCTGGCCACGAAGCTTGGCAAAGGCGTCAAAGATCTGCTGGGCACCGGCGTGGCACTCGTGCGTGGCGCCAAAGAGCTGCGCGACGAGATTGGCGCGTTTACCTTTGATGACATCGTCAAGGAGCTCGAAAAGCCGGGCCGCGACCCGCGCGAAGAGTTTGTGGCTTTTCAATATCGCGACGACATCCACGAGGTGAAAGATCTGGTCGAGGGCATGATGTGTCCGGGCATCGTCACGAACGTGACGAACTTTGGCGCGTTTGTCGATATTGGCGTGCATCAGGATGGTCTGGTGCATATCTCGCAGCTCAGCGACAAGTACGTCAAGGATCCGCGCGAAGTCGTGAATCCCGGTGACCGCGTTCAGGTTCGCGTGCTCGAAGTGCTGAAAGAGAAAAATCAGATCGCGCTTTCGATGAAAGGCAATTCCAAAGAGTCCCGTGCGGAGCGAGGTGCCAGTCGTGAGCCACGCGAGCCGCGCGAGCCCCGGGCCAATCATGCCCGCGAAAACAAGCCGCGGCCCCCGCAGCCTCGTCGTGAGCCGAGTGGCCCGCCGCCGAATGTGACGCCGGTTGCTGCTGGCGGGGCACGTCCGTCCATGCAGACGCGCCCGCAAGGAAAGCCCCAGGCCAAGCCCAAAGAGGCCTTCAACAACCCGTTTGCGGGCTTGAAAGACATGCTCAAGACGTCTGGAAAAAAATAGGGCCATGGGCTCACTCAAAGAGCCGGTTCCAATGGGCTGAAAGCCGTGTCAGCGCCGACGCTTCCGTGCCGGCTCAGCTACCTGGTCACTTTCAAGCTCCACGCCAGCCTCAGTGCCTACTCGCACCCGTTGCTCGGGCGTAAGCGTCCCGTACTCGCACACGCGGGTGCGAACCGCGCTCAGTTCCAGTGCGGCCGTCTGGCTGGCTTGTCCCAGACCGTGGGTTACGAAATCAAAACCTGCTCCAACCTCGAGACTTGCCGCGCGTGCTTTTTCGCTGCTCGCACTGGCTGACTCGGTAAAGGTCGCGAACAAAGCGTCGCGCTCATTATAAAAGGTTTTTTCCATCGCCCGCAGCGCTGGCTTCACCATCAGCCAGCTTCGCAGGGAGCCGGGCTTCAGCGCGGCCAGGCCGAAAAAGACCGACGTCGCCACCGCCCAGGTTTGCAGGGCAACCGAGCCATGTCCAATGCCATAGACATCGGTAAGGCCCGCAGCTACGCCGGTGCTGAAAAGACTTCCTACCAGGGTTAAAACTGACACACGTTCGCTGCGCGACCGCGCCTCGAGCTGCGTGATCGAGATATTCTCGGGTCGCAGCACAAAGGGCACGAGCAACGCCTTCTCAAGGGTCATGCGCAGCTCGCCGTTGACTCGCTCAAGTCTGGCCTCATCGCCGCCAGCCCCATCGCGGTACGGGCCCGACCCGCTATCGCCTGCCGCACGCAGCTTCTGCACCAGCCCCGCCTGTTCTTCGAGCAGCTCGCCATACCGCGTGCCCAGCCGGGCCATCGTCGCTTTGAGGCCAGGGGCAAGCTCTACGGACCCGCCCAGTCCTGTCAGCTCACGATAGGCTGCTCCCAGACGACGCAGCTCTTCGTTCACCACCGCCGCCGGAACAGTATTGCTCGCCCGCAATGCATTCAATGCTTCAAATAGCGGCCGTGGAATGACACCCAGCTCGCCGGCAAAGGCGAAGCCGGTGAGGAGGAAGAGATGAAGTAAAATCGCCAGCAGCGCGCGCGAAAGCATGCTTCGCTGATTTTACCATTTCCAGCCCTCGAAACCAGCTGGCCCACTTTTTTGGGGAAGAGTTTTCCTACTTCGAGACCTGCCTGATGGGTTGTGGAAGAACAGGAAAAGTGTGTGGGTGATGCCTTGCGCCCAGGGGAAAAATCAAAGATGATTAGCAGATGCGAACCCATGGATTGGTTTGTCTCCTTGCCTTACTCACAGCCACCATTGCCGTTGCCGATCCTACCTGCGAGGACGATAGGGCGTCCTGGATTCCGTGTGTGAGAGACTCGGATTGCCTGGTCGGATTCTCGGTGTGCCATTCACTGGCTGCGTACAATAGAATGTTCATGGGCGCCTTCATGCGCCACACGGACTGCGAACAACCCAGGGTTAAATGTAGCGCGGGGGCCAGCGATGAAGATCTGGCAAAGGCCAGGGCCGTCTGTACTGAGAATAAATGTACGGTAGTCTTGCCGAAGGGAGACCAGTCCGAATGCGGCAGTAGCCCTGAATGTCGCCTCCCGGTAATGACTCCCTGCCAGTGCCGAAAGCTGAGGGAAGTTCAAAATAAATGCATCCCCATCGCGCTACATTGCCGTTGTGTCTTGGAACATTTGGCAACGGTCTGCTCGGACGAGAACGAAAAACCAGACGCGAGCAGGCCCGAAATCATCTTGCACAAACCTTCACCGGATAGTCTGCTCCTTCATGAGCAGGAGAAACGTCGTTAGGGCTTGCAGCCGCCGGTGCCCGAGCCTGGCGCCTCTGGTGGCGTCATGTTGCGGCCACAAGAAAAATCAAACATGTCCAGCAGGGCATCGCTGTTGGCGTCGCGAGATGTCAAGGCTGGCAGGTCGAAGATAGTCTCGATGAACCTGGTAATCGCCGTGTGGTCGTGTGCGACGTGTGAAACATAGTGGCTTTTCGCCCAAGGCGAAATCATGATGAACGGCACGCGCGGTCCCAGTTCGGTAAAGGGCGAGTCGCCGGCGTTGGCGAGACAGCTGCTGGGCGGCGGTACGTGATCGGCAAAGGCACCCGCTTCGTCGTAGGTGAACACGATGGCCATGCGGGGCCACTGCGGACTCTTGATCGCATGCTGATAGATATTGCGGGTCCAGGCTTTGCCCACCTGCACGTCGGCCGTGGGGTGCTCGTCTTCGATTTCCTCTTCGGCGTCGACAAAGACGACGTTGGGCAAGGTGCCGTCGTCAAGCGACTTGTAAAATTCCTGCATGCTGTGCACGCCCGGGTCTGCGCTGGTCCAGCCCAGTGAGCCGCTGAAAGGCTCGCTGTCGCTGTAGGCGCCCCAGGTATAGCCCGAGGTCATGAGGGTGCGAAAAATTGAATTGGTGCCTGGATCGGGAAACGAGATGCCGGTGTCGACGACCCCTGCGTTGGTGCCCAGCATGAAGAAGTTGCGCGAGGCGTAGGTGCCGCTTTGCAAAGGCGCGAAGTGCCGGTCGTTGAGCGCGTAGGTGTTGGCCAACCAGTAATAGAATGGCAGATCGGCGCTTTCGTATTCGCTCATCACGTAATGGCCATCGGTGGTGGCGGGATTGCCCAGCGGGTCTACCGACGAGCCCGCCGCGTTTTTCACAAAGCCATTCATATAGCCATTGGCTACGGATGCGATGACGGCCGTGGACTGATGATTCGGGTCGAAAGGAATACAGGTGGTCGTGGCGTGATGAGCAGCCACGGCCGCGCCACTGGAATCGGTGTTGATAAAGGAAGGGGGAACGGCTTCAGTGCCCGGCTGCCCTTGCTCGTGCAGCTTGCCCAGCATGTGGTCGAAGCTGCGGTTCTCTTTCATCAAGATGATGATGTGCCGAATGGGAAGCTGATTGGAAACCGAAGTTGAAACGTCCAGCGTCTGGGCCGCATGTGCGCCTGCCGCAAAGGTGCAGGCGGTGCGCTTGCTGGTCATCGTATCGTCGGGAATCTGCGCGCCGCACGTCAGCGGCGGATCGACCGGCGTAACCATCGTATCAATGGCATCAAGACCCCATTTTGAAGCGGTAAAGGCGCAGGAAATCGAGCTGGCCGCGAAAGCAGCGACGCCGATAATGAGCGCGGTTGAAACCAGGTTTTTGATTTTCATTGGATGGGAACTCCTACGCTCAGGCTGATGGACGGCACCAGGGGCGTTGCCGTGGTGAACACGAGTGGGCTGGCGTCATAGGTGGTCTTGTTGCCGTCTTCGCTGATCTTGCCGTCCAGGCTGACCCACCATTTGCCGAACATTTTTCTGACGCTGGCCACCGCTTCGAAATGGGAACCCTGATTGGTGGCGCCAAAAGCGGGGTCGGTCATCTGACCGGTTTTTCCGTACAGGGCTTCAAGCATGATGTTGAGATTTTTTGTGACGTCGAGCTGGGCGTGCACGCCCACCTCGGTGTAAGCGTTGCCCGAGGCGACGCTGCCCGGCGCGCGCAGCGCTTCCTGCACAAAAGCGGTGAGCAGCAGCGAATGTTTCGGATCGAGATAGCTGCCGCCAAAGCTGAAGCGAGTCGCGGCTACACCATAGACGCCGGCCAGGCCATCAAGATTGTTGTGCTGGTTAAGGGTACCGAGGGGTTGTCCGACGACGGCCGTGGCCACGCCGTTCAGGTTTAGTCCGGAGCCCAAATACGGGCTCCAGTTGCTGGTGGGCATCGTGCGATAGCCCAGCTCGCTGCTCAGGTTCAATTTTCCACCGACAAAAAAGAAGCCGGGGTGCTCGTTGCCGGCGTAGCCGCCGACTGCGCCAGCCGAGGCATCCCACTGCAAAAGAAATTTTCTGCCATCGTAACTCTGCAGGCCCGTAGTTTGGTAAACAGCCTGGGCGGGAATGGCCAAGCCGAACTTTCCGACGGCAAAACCGCCGCCGATAGCGATGCCACAGGTGACGCTGCGATATTCTGCTGAGCCGCCCGCTGGTGGTGACGGGCATTTTTGCGCCACTGCCGGAGCCGTAACGGCCGTAGCAGCCGGAACAAGCGTTGGGGGCTCGGCGCGTGCGGAGTTCAATCCAAACGCGAGTGCGAACGTGGCCAGGGCCAAATGGGATAATACGGTCATGATCTCTGCCTCTCGGCAAAGAGTGTTACAAGTGCTGTGCCACCGATAACGGCCTGTTCACAAAGGCATTTGAAAACGAGCTTCGGCGCTAAATCGGGAACGCCAGTGACACTTGCTTAGAACCTGGGCGATGCTTGTTTTTAAGCAATCGCAGCGGGTTGTCTAGAGATGACAGACGATGTGAGCCAGCATTCCAAAGCCCCCGACAATCGCGATTACCGCGCCGGCATAGCCGAAAAGCACCAGGGGAAGGGCCTTGCGGGGTTGTTCAGCGATCTCTTCGATTTTTTCTTCGATAATCATGTTGTTCATACCCCTATGATCTTGGCACGAATCGAACGGGAAAAAAAGCATTGCCGTGCTATAAATTAAGCATGCTTGACCTTGGCGTTATTTTTGACATGGATGGCGTGCTGGTTGATTCTAATGAGGCGCATTACGTGGCCTTTCAAAAGATGGCCGGGCAGCTTGGGGTACCCTTTACCCGGGACCTTTGGGCCAGGTCGATCGGAATGCACAACAACTCGATTTTCCCCATGTGGCTGGGAGAGGGGTTGGAACCAGCCCGTGTTCAGGAGCTGGCCGGCCAAAAAGAGGCCCTGTATCGGGAAATTGCCGCGGGCATCTTAAAGCCGATTCCCGGCGTCGTGGACCTGGTCGAGCGGCTGCATAGGGCTGGCGTGCCCCTGGCGGTTGGGTCGTCGGGGCCGCGCCTGAACGTCGAGTTTGCCCTGCGTACGATCGAGGTTGGGCAATACTTTAACGCCGTAGTGTGTGGCGACGACGTCAAACACGGCAAGCCCGATCCCGAAATTTTTCTCACGGCCGCCGCACGACTGGGCCTGAAGCCCAGCCAGTGCGTGGTTATCGAAGATGCCCCGCAGGGCGTGCAGGCGGCCATTGCGGCCCGGATCCGCGTAATCGCGGTAACCACCTCCAAGCCCGCCTCGGAACTGGCCGCCGCAAATCTGATTATTGATGCGTTTGCCGGCCTGGATGCGGCTCGCATCGCCCAGGTGCCACATCGCTAGATATGTTTTAGCGACGCTGCTTTTCTGGGTCAGTGTTTCGGTTAACGCCGAGGTGCCGGCAAAAAGCGAATTTACCTTTCGCCTGCAGGCCGATCCTCAGACGCTGGACTGGACCGTTGCGCACACCAATCTTGAAACCTATGTTTTGATGAATGTCATGGAAGGGCTCGTCGAGATTGACCGCTCGCTGCAGCCTCAGCCTGCGCTGGCGTTGCGTTGGGAGACGTCAGACGGCGGCCTGACCTATACGTTTTATCTGCGCCCTGGCGTGAAATGGTCGGATGGCAGCACGCTCACGGCCGAAGATTTCATCTACTCCTGGCATCGCCTGCTGGCGCCGGGCAACACCAACGAATATACGAATTTTCTGTTCGACGTGCAAAATGCCGAGGCCTTTCATCAGGGCAAGATAAAACACTTCGCCGAGGTCGGTCTCAAGGCGCTGGATCACTCTCGGCTGCAGATCAAGCTGAAGCGGGTGGTCCCGTACTTCGTCTCGCTGCTCTCGTTCTGGGTTACCTTTCCACAGCGGGCGCCCATGAATTCCAAACATCTCATTACGCTGGGGCCTTATTTGCTCGAGCGCTGGGAGCAGGGCAAGCAGCTCGTCTTCAAGCGCAACCCGACTTATTACGGAGCGGCACCGTCGGTGGAAACCGTACGTGCGATTATCGAGCCTGACGATAAGAAAGCGCGTCAGCTGTTTCAAAGTTCCCAGATCGACGCCCTGCTCGAGGTCAACACGCAGGACATTGCCAACTCGCCCCAAAAAGTATTGCGGCAGTTTGACTATCTTGCCGTTGATTTTCTGGCGATGAACGTGGCCACCGGGCCCTTGTCGAATCTTGAGCTTCGGCGCGCAATCGCGTTGGCGCTCGATCGCAGCGATATCGGAGCCGCGTTGCAAGGCGGGCAGTTTCCGGCGCAGTCGCTGATTCCCCGGGGAATCGCCGGCTACGATCAGACGGGCGCGCTTGCGGTGTCCGTCGATGAGGCCCGCCGTGCGTTGCTAAAAGCGGGTTACCGCAGCGGCAGTGCCGTACCCCCGCTAACACTCGTGGCGCGCCAGGGCACTCAGGCCGACGCTGCCGGTTATGTGCGGGACGTTTTGCAAAGACAGCTGGGTTTAAAAATCACCGTTAAAGGTGTTGCGCCTGGTGAGTTTAAAAAAATTCTCAAGTCTGAGGCTTTCAACCTCTACGTCGGGCATTGGGGCGCGGACTATCCCGACGCCGCAAGCTTCATGGAAATCATGCTGTCGACCAGCGCGAACAACTATACGAACTGGAAAAATGTCAGCTACGACCACTTTGTCGCCAAAGCGGGCGACACGGTCGAGGTGCTGGAGCGGCTGAAAAATTACGCGGCTGCGCAGAAAATTCTGCTCCAGCGCGACGTGGTGCTGGTGCCGCTCTTTTATCCTAAAATCACGGTGCTCGTGAGTTCCGCGATCGCGGCCTTTGAGGTGAGTCCCCTGAACTACCTCTTCTTCAAACGTATCGTACGATAGCCTCGGCAACGGTACGTGGCTCCTCGATATGCAAGCCATGGGTGCCCTGGGCCAGGGTGTTGAGTGCCACGCGGCCGCCCAGGCCTTTGCTCAGCGTATTCATCCAGAGCCTCGACGCTTCGAAAGGAATCAGCGCATCTCGCACTCCCCATAACAGTTGGGTGGGCGTGCGGATCAAACTGGCCCGCTCATTCATCTCGTGATTTTTCTCAAACGAAGCGACAAGCGAAAGGGATTCCGGACGCAGCAAAAATTCTCGGAACTCCTGGGAAACCACGGCATGTGTAAGCCAAAGCAAGGGATTGGCCGGAGTAGGGCCCATCGCAGCGCGGATAAAGGGGGCCGCTTCGCGTTGCGCCAGCTGGCGCAGCAAGGCGTCGATGGCGGCTTGCGTGGATTCGCCCAGCAACATGCCTGACGGGCACAGCAGCACCAGCTTTTCGAGTGCCGATTTGCGGTTGCGGGCTGGAAGTTCGGCGGCGTAATAGGCCGATATAAAACCACCCATCGATTGGCCTACCAGCGTGTGGGGTGCCAGCTCATCGAGCACCGACGTCACGGCTGTCACTAGCTGGTCGATTGAGCCGATGGCCCGTCTATTGGTGAGCGAGCCGATGTAGCCCGAAAACTCCAGCATTACGATCTCGTCGAATTGTGCCTCGCGAAACGCCTTGAGTCGCTGCAGCTGGGTTACGGTGGGCAGCCAGCTCATGGGCGTGTCGCCGAAGCCGGGAATAATAATCAGTCGTTTGTGCGTGGAGCCGGGTTTTCGCAGGGGTTTGCGCCAAAGCACCAGGCTGGCGGGTCCGGGCTCACGGGTTTCGAAGTGAAATCCCTGCAGCCGCAGCAGAGTTTTGGCGGTCGATTGAAGGTAGCTTATCAGTCCCATCTGGTGGTCCAAATTCTAGTGCCAAAAACCATTTCATGTTAGGCTAATTTTGATGAAAACCACATACACGCTTCTTGTCGTAGTACTGGTCGCGGTAATCGCTTTCGCGGGCTGTGCTAAAAAAGGACCGACCGCCGGACAAACCCAGGCGGCGAATGTGGCCATGATGAGTCAGGTGCTGCAGATTCCGCTGCCGGATAACTCGTATAGCGTGCAGGACACCAAAAGCATCATCGTTGGCGGCGCCAATATGCAGGCGCTGGCGGCTGCCGTTGACCAGTTCGCTGCCGGCCTGAAAGAGACGAATCTTCATCTGGCGCAGACGATCGCGCAGGGTCAGAACACCAACAGCTCGCTCAGCATTGTCGATACCGCGCTGGGCACGTCGCTACAAGGTGTGCTGGACGCGCCTCACAGTACCGTTTCCTATACCTACAGCATTGGTGGTGTAAGCTACTTCACGGCCAACGTGGCTACTTCGGGACTTTCGGGTACCTTGACCTTTCCGGCGCGCGGGTTGATGGACGCATTTGTCGTGACCTTCAACGTTCAGATTCCGGGGCCCGGCACGCTCGTACGCAACGTCGCGGTCAATAATTCGAAGTGGGGAAATCTTTTGTTTGTTTCCATCTACACCACGAGCGCGACGATTCCGACCAAGGTCACGATGACCGGACCGGGCACCGTTGCCGGCAGCTGGACTCCGTTGGTGGGCGGCTCTTTTACCGATTCGACTAACGCCAAACAGTGCTTTAATGCGGCTCTGGGCGATACGGGCTGTTAAAAAAAAAGCCCCCGGGCTCGACGTCCAACGCCTGAGTGTTCCGGAGGCTTTAACTTAGTCGGTGTGCGGAGCGATCAGTCGCCGCGACGGCCGTAGTGTTCACGGTTCCAACGATCGCGTTCCCATTGATCGCGCTCATAACGGGCACGTTCAAAACGGGCGCGTTCTTCGCGAGCACGTTCGGCTTGAACGCGTTCCATGCGGGCGCGCTCCTGGCGCTCGTGGTAGGCGCGCTCGTTGCGATGATCGTCGGCGAAAGCCGAAGCGATCGATGCGAGCATCGTGAAAAGGACCAGCAAGATTCCAAACTTTTTCATTTTATTCTCCTCAGAAGACGTTGGGGTGCGAGGAGAGAAATAGCAGATGCAACGCTATGCGTCAATATATGGTTAAAGAGAGGCTCTGGCTGATGCTCTGGCTCCACTCTCTCCCAATCCCCTTACTTCTTCTTCGAATGTTCGCCGTGTTCGAACTGCTCTTCTTCAGTCGAGCCCTTTAGTGCGGCCGTTGAAAGTTCGCCGCCGGCGATGGCCTGGGCGACTTCGTCGAAGTAGCCCGTTCCCACGAAACGCTGATGCGCGGTAGCGCGGTAGCCCTGCTTTTCAGAGGCGAATTCGACTTCCTGAAAGCGCGAATACGCCGCCATGCCTTCGTCCTTATATTTATGAGCCAGCTCAAACATGCTGTAGTTCAGCGCATGAAAGCCTGCCAGCGTGACGAACTGAAACTTGTAGCCCATCTTTCCGAGTTCCTTTTGAAACTTGGCAATCGAGGCGTCGTCGAGGTTCTTCTTCCAGTTAAACGAAGGCGAGCAGTTGTAGGCCAGCAGCTTGCCCGGAAATTCCGCGTGCATGGCGGTGGCGAACTTGCGTGCCTCGTCGAAATCCGGATGCGCGGTTTCACACCACACCACGTCGGCATACGGCGCATAGGCCAGGCCGCGGGCAATGGCGGCGTCGATGCCGCCCTTCATCTTGAAGAAGCCTTCCACGGTGCGTTCGCCCGTGATGAACTTCTTGTCGCGGGCGTCGATGTCGGTCGTGATCAGATGCGCGCCGTTGGCGTCGGTCCTGGCCACGATTACCGTTGGCACTCCGAGAGTATCAGCGGCCAGGCGGGCAGCCGAAAGTTTTTGAATCGCTTCGTGCGTGGACACCAGAACTTTGCCGCCCATGTGGCCGCATTTCTTGGCCGAAGCCAGCTGGTCTTCCCAGTGCACGGCGGCCGCGCCCGCTTCGATCATCATCTTCATCAGCTCAAACGCGTTGAGCGTGCCGCCGAAACCTGCTTCGGCGTCAGCCACGATTGGCGCAAACCAATGTGGACCGGGTTTGCCCTCGGAGTGCTGAATCTGATCGGCACGCTGAAAGGCCTGATTGATTCTGCGCACGACGGCCGGAACGCTGTCCACCGGGTACAGACTCTGGTCAGGGTACATATTGCCCGAAAGATTGGCGTCGGCCGCAACCTGCCAGCCGCTGAGGTAAATCGCCTTCAGGCCGGCTTCCACTTGTTGCAGCGCCTGGTTGCCCGTCATCGCGCCCAGTGCGGGAACGAAATCTTCGGTGTGCAGCAGGTGCCAGAAACGCTCGGCGCCCAGTCGGGCCAGGCTGTATTCAATCGCTACCGTGCCGCGCAGACGATAAACGTCTGCGGCCGAATAGGTGCGTTTGATGCCCTTCCAGCGTTTGTCGGTTTTCCAGGCCTCTGCAATTTTCGCTACTTCACTTTCTTTGGACACTGGGGACATGTCATTCTCCTTGTCGAGATATTCGTAAGCGGTGAGTGTTAGAAATTCCGTAAAATGGGAATCGGTCGTGATCTGATCAAAAAGTCGCGCGGCCAGCTCGAAGCGGCCTTTGGCATAGACAGCATCGCCAATGGCGGCGCGAATCGTTTTGAGCTCGTCGGCTAAAACGTTGCGAAAAATGTCGGCCGTCAGACGGCCATGTTTGATCCACTGCCAAAGCTGCGCACGCGAGATTTCGGCGGTGGCGGCGTCTTCCATCAAGTTATGAATGGGTACGCAGCCCGAGCCCCGCAGCCAGGCCTCAAGATATTGTACGCCCACATTGATGTTGGTGCGAATCCCGTTTTCGGTAATTGCGCCCTCGGGCACCGTCAAAAGATCCTTGGCGGTAACTTTCACTTCGGGGCGCAGCACGCCCAGCTGATTGGGGCCCTTCATCACCGCATCAAACGCCTGGCGGGCAATGGGCACCAGGCCCGGATGCGCCACCCAGGTACCGTCAAAGCCGGCATTGACCTCGCGCTGTTTGTCTTTGGACACCTTGTCCATGGCCGCGGCATTGGCCGGGGCGTCGTTCTTGATGGGAATCTGCGCGGCCATGCCGCCCATGGCAAACGCGCCACGCTTGTGACAGGTCTGCACCAGCAGATCGCAGTAGGATTTCAGAAAGTGCTGGGTCATCGTAACCGACGCGCGGTCGGGCAGCACGAAGTCGGCGCGGTTGCGGAATTTTTTGATGAAGCTGAAGATGTAATCCCAGCGGCCGCAGTTCAGGCCCGCCGAATGGTCGCGCAGCTCATACAGAATCTCGTCCATCTCGAAGGCGCCTAAAATCGTCTCGATCAGCACCGTCGCTTTGATCGTGCCGCGCTTGATGCCCAGCTCGTCCTGCGCCAGATTGAAAACGTCGTTCCACAGGCGGGCCTCCAGATGACTCTCCAGCTTGGGCAGATAAAAATAGGGTCCGCTGCCGCGTGCGAGCTGCTCTTTGGCGTTGTGGAAGAAGAACAGACCAAAGTCAAAGAGCGAGCCCGAGAGGGGCTTGCCGTCGAAGAGCACCTGCTTTTCGACAAGGTGCCAGCCGCGCGGGCGTACGAGCAGCGTGGCGATCTGGTCATTTAACTTGTAGGTTTTGCCTTCGGGGCTCTGAAAGGTGATTTTGCGGCGCACGGCATCGCGCAGATTGCGCTGGCCCTGAATGGTCGCGTCCCACGTGGGTGAGTGGGAGTCTTCGATGTCGGCCATGAAAACGTTTGCGCCGGAATTTAGCGCGTTGATCACCATCTTGCGGTCGACCGGTCCGGTGATTTCAACGGTGCGGCACTGCAGATCTTTGGGAACGGGGGCTACTTTCCAGTTGCCGCTACGCACACTGGCCGTTTCGGGTAAAAAATCAGGAAATTTTCCGGCTTCGATATCTTGCTGCACGCGTATGCGGCGGGCCAGCAGCTCTTCGCGCCGGGCCGAAAATTGACGGGCAAGCCGCGCCACGAAGCGCAGTGCCTCAGCCGATAAAATCTCGGAGTATTCTTCCGTGACGGGGCCTATAACTCTCAAACCATCGACTTCAGCAATTTTCACGGGGCCTCCGAAATTCTCAAAAGTTTCCATTTTCAAGATACAGCGGTCGGCTCATACTAACTGGCTGACATTAAGCAGGCAAGCACGACACACAGTGGAAAATAGATGACCGACGCGCAGCAGTATATGTTTGAGTATCTTATCGAGGAGTTTCACCGCTTTCCCAAGATCCGGGTGCGCGTGGTGCCCCATGCCGATGACGCTGGTGTTACCGTGCGCACGGAGTCGCGGGAATATTTTTTCCCGTTTGAGTGGGCCGAGCGCAACGCCTTTTCCGAGGTGGATCGGCTCGTGCGGCGAATTAAAGATTTGGTGACCTGACGGGTGCCACCAGCACCGACATCGGGCCAGCGTTCGGTGCGGTGCAGGTGAGCAGCTGCGTGCCGGTGGCATAGGCACAGGAAAGACCGGCACCATTAAGCAGCAGGGCTGGAGCGGGCGCCGCATTTGCTAAAAAAGTTCGCGGAATAAAAATTTCAGTCGTGCCCGACTTGGGCTCGTTCTGCCATTTGAACAAGATAGTCTGCGCTTTTCGTTTGCGGTCGTAAGCGGCTTTGAATTTGAGCGGCAGGCCAGCTACCCGCCGGGGGTAGGGGCGGGCCTTGAAATTGCGTCGCGTGTGACCCAGGTTATCCACAATGCTATAGTCTTCGGCGTTCCAGCCGTCTTTCTTTTCGCGAGTCCACGCCGGCGTATAGTTCCACTGCGCCGCCGAGGCCAGATTTTCGTCCAGCAGCTCATACTGGTGGTCCATATACTGCTCGACGTTCGTCGTCTCGGCAAAGGCGCCGAACTCGCCCACGAAAAGCGGTGCGTTCCACTCGCGGGCTTTGCGCGGCATGCGCTGAAAGACGAAATCGGTGAACGGATTATTCGTGTAGTAGTGCATCGTACTGACGGCGATGGCGTCGTAATAGTGCGGGGCATACACGAAGTGGTCGAACTTGGGGCGAGCCAGATTGGTGCGTTCCAGCCCGGTAACCGCAAGCAGGTAAGGCTCGAGAAAAATGATCGCAGAGGGATCTTCCCGATGAATGGCCCAGGCCGTGTCTTCGTAGAGGGGTGTCAGCTCCTGGTCTTCGTCGGCCCAAGGCTCGTTGATCAGGTCGTAGCCGATGACGCCCGGATGCGCCTTCATGCGCTGGGCAATGTGGGCCCACATCTCGATGAAATGGGTACGTCCGTCGTGCTCATTTTTGTAGAAGCCGTCATAGGCATGGTGCATCGAATCGCTCAGCGCCGCATTGACGGCCCACATCGTTCCGCACGGCTTGCCGGGCAGCTTCGAAGCATCGTGGCCACTGACCCAGGCCGGAAAACCAACGCCGCAGCCGTCACCGACAAAGCGCGAGAAGCTGTCCTGATGCATGTCGATGACCGTAAAAATTCCACGCGCAAAAGCCGCATCGGCCAAGGCCGCGACCTTGTCGAGATAACTTTCGTCGTAGACGCCTTGAGCGGGCTCAAAGGCTTCCCAGATAAAGATCAGGCGCATCACGTTCATGCCCCAGTCTTTGAGCGGATCAAGCTGGCTGAAGTTGCTCTGGTCGATCGCGATAAAGGGCGGCGCCTTGGCGCTTGCCGAGATATTCACGCCGCGCAGGATTACCGCGCGCCCCTGGGGGTCGACAAAGTTGCGACCGCGTACCGCCAGCTCAGGTGAGGCCTGTGCCGGTGTGCATGCTAGGATAGTGAAAAATGCGAATAATAGTGCGTACATTACGGCGCGTCATAACAGTTCGCAAGGCTTTATGGTAGGGGGGGCGAGTGAAGTTGCGCATGATTTATATTTATTTAGTCGGATTTCTACTTTTCGGCGCGCTGAGCCCCCAGGCCGGGGCGACGGTGCTACCCGGCATTGAGCAGCTTTTTACTCCGCCTTACTTCCAGATTCTGGCTCACCGACGGGTTGGGGTGCTGGCCCATTTCGCCAGCCGTGCCGCCGATGGCACTCATCTGGTCGATCTGCTGCGCAAGCACGCCGATCTCAAAGTGATCTTTGCCCCCGAACATGGTTTTCGCGGCACCAAAGACGAGCAGGTGCCCGACTCGCACGACCCCGTTACGGGCCTGCCCGTGTATTCGTTGTACGGGCCGCGCCGCGCCCCAACGGCTGGCGAGCTTGCGCTGATTGACGTGCTGGTGATCGACTTGCAAGACGTGGGCATGCGCTTTTACACCTACCCGGCCACGGTGGCGTGGACGCTCGAGGCGTGTGCTCGCGCGCACAAGCCGGTGCTGCTGCTTGACCGGCCTAATCCGCTGGGCGGCAGCCTGGTGGAAGGCGCCGTGCTTGATTCGCGTTATCGCGGCAAGATCACCTCGTTTTATCCCACGACCATGCGCCATGGAATGACGTTGGGCGAACTTGCCCGCCTATATAATGATGAGCTGAAGCTGGGTGCTGAGCTGACCGTCGTACCGGTCGTGGGTTGGCAGCGGTGGATGTTATGGAAAGACACCGGCCTGAAATGGTTTGCGCCCTCACCCGCGCTTACGACTTCCGAGCAGGCGCTGCTCTATGGTCTTTTTGGCGTGCTCGAGACTTTTAACCTGGCCGTGGGACGAAGCCTGGAAAATGCGGACGCCTTTCGCGTCTTTGGTGCCCCCTGGATTACGAGCGCGGAGTCGCGGCATCTGGCCTACTATCTGGAGCAGCGAAAATTACCCGGCCTGCGTTTTACGCCGGTGGAATGGGTTTCTGAGCGCAGTGATTTCAAAGGTAAGCGCTGCCGCGGCTTTCGCGTGGCCATTACCGATTCAAGCAAGCTGGAAGGTTTTCGCAGCTTGCTTGAGGTGATGCAAACCCTGCGTACGCTTTTTGGTCCTCGCATTGTCGAGAGCGGGGATGACGTCGAGCTGGGCGCGCGCTGGGTGCGCGAAGCGGTGCTGGGAAATCGGCCGGTTGCTGAGATCGTCGAGCGGGCACGGCTGGGTGCGGAAGTGTTTATGCGAGAGCGTGCGCGGGTACTACTCTACTAACGCAGATTGCAGGTGGCGTCAGGATTGGGAAAGACCGTCTGGTTCAGGATAAGCGAGGTGCGGGTCCAAACCTTCTCTAGTCCGGGTGGAAGAGCAGTTGACTTTAATTTCTGTCCCCGTCTACTCTTTGGAATGATATTCTCCAGATGGATTGCAGCGCTCCTTGTTGGCTCGTTTATTTTTTCAGGTTGCTCGCTGGAACGTAAAAATATTGACGGTATAAAAGTGGTGCTCGATCGTTCCGCCGAACGGCTCGCCAGCGAAATGAGCTTGTTGGCTTCGCCGACCTCGCCCACCACAATTGGCGACTTCAGCTGCTATCTGCTCAATGTAACCGGCAATGGCATTCCCGAGGGGGCGCTGAGCGGCTGCACGCCGTCAGGAAATTTTCAGGGTAGGGGAGTTGGTTTTACCTCGCTGCCCACCAAGGGAAACGTCATTCCGGTGCAGGTGCCACTGGGAGACGTGCGTACGTTTGATGTCTATGGGTTGTTTCCGCCCACGGGCACCTGCATGTCGGAGAGCAGTGACGTCGGCGCTACGTCGGGCTATTTCCTGGGCAACGCTGTATCCGATCTGGTCGCAAGTCTTACCGTGAATATTCCTGTAGCTTTCAACGGCGGCGCCAGCGCGTTTAGCTGCAACGGGGCCTCGGCTTCGGCGACAAAGTATTTCTTTTACATCGCTTCTCAGGGCTCCGGAACGATTTCCGCTTTCAGCTTTGACGCACAGGCGGGCGCGCTGACGGCAGTTGCGGGCGGCAGCGGTGTGCTGGGGGCGGCGAATCGCGTGCGGGTCGCGCCCAACGGCAAGTTTTTATATGCGACGGTCAGTGGGGGCTCGACTATAAATCTTTTTACGATCAATCAAACTACCGGAGCGCTGCCGGCGGCTCCGACCGGCTCCGTCTCTCCCGATGGCAACCCGATTCTGGATTTGGTCTTCGCGCCTGACAGCAGCATGATGTGGGTACTGACCACGCCAAATGTGACTCCGATTACTCTCGATACAACGACCGGCGCCATGGTCGTGGGCGCTTCTTTTGCACATGGTGTGGCCGCCACGATTGTCGGGCTGGGCGTGACGGGTAAATCCGGCTTTGCTTACGTTGAGTCGACCTCAGTCGGTGGGTTGTTTCAACGTTTCTCGGTTTCGGCGGTAGGGGATCTTAGCGGTGGGACAGCGGATCTTAGCGGAGTTCCCGGCTCCGGCCTTCGGCTCGATCCAACGCGGCGGTTTGGCTATGCCATTAACGGGGCTTCCATCCAGCAGCTGGCCATTAATGCTACCACGGGTGTAATAAGCACGATCGCGGCGGCCTTTGCCATGGGTGGCGTGGTGACTGGATTTGACTTTCACCCAGCCGGAACGTTTCTCTTTGCGGATTTTGCCGGCAGTCAGGCGCAAGCCTTGGCCACGAATACCAGCACCGGCGCGATTTCAGCTCCGAATTTGGCGGTCGGCACGACCGGTACGCCACTCCAGCTGGCCGTCGATACGACAGGTAAATTTCTACTCGTAGGAACTTCGACAAGTAATACGATTCAAATCACTCCGATCAATGCCAGTACCGGCCAGTTGAATACTGCGAGTACCTTTGCCTTAGCCGCGACGCCAGACGAAGTGGCTTTCGCTACCGTACCCTGAACGGAGTTGAAGCATTTTTATTTTGCTGTTGGAACTGAGGTGTCTGGGTCAGGCTTGCTGACGACGGGTTCCTGGCTTTCGACCTGCTTGACGGCATCTGCAGTTTCGACTTTAGGTTCGGCCACCGCGGTATTCAGCTCTGCTTCCCAGGCGTCGACCAGCTTCATGCCGCGAAAACTCATGGCCCGAACCGCTTTTGCGGTTGTCATGGCTGCGCTGGGATTGCCTTCCCAGACAGCCTGCGCACGACAGAAGGTTTTGAGCCGTCCAACCTGCGTGCCCATCCAGGAGATGTTTTTGAGGAGCTCTTTATGGGTCAGGGCGCCGGCCGCGGCACGCAGCTCACTCATGGCCGAGGTCAGCTCGTCGATGTGCGGACGATGTCCGCTGCACATGCGGCCGCTGGGAACGGTGACGCCGTTGGACGCGGTAAGTATCGAGCGCGCCGCAAAGGTTTGCATTTCGTCGTAGGCGTTGCGCAGCAGCTGCGCGGTAAGTGCGGTCGACGAAAGCTCTTGGGCCTGGACCGGATTGCTCAATACCAGTGCAAACGTCAGTGCGATAAATAACTTCATATTCGATTCTCCCTCTTGACCAGGAGTTGCAACCCACATGCCTGGGGTAGCGAAAGCCCAAGGTGAATTTTGTGTTGCAAGACATCGATTTTATTGTGTT
The DNA here is from genome assembly GCA_038231515.1 of candidate division WWE3 bacterium. GTDB lineage: Bacteria > Bdellovibrionota > UBA1018 > UBA1018 > UBA923 > JACQAX01. Next base: position 17,046 of record JBBRLF010000006.1, on the reverse strand, counting down.
CCTATCGCCAGTCTTCTCGAAAGATGGTGCTGGTGTCCGGCCTCGGTAACTCGCAGGTCATCCATAGCGGAATAGACAGTGTTTAGGTTTTGGTGGGCGCGTTCAGGTCTTATTGGGCTCGTGCTTTAGTCGGAGCAAGTGCAATCGCCGGACTGTCGAACGACGCCACTACCTTGGAGCCTTGCTCGTCGGCGGTGCTGGATTTACCGGTGTTTTCAGTTGGAAATTCAATTTCATCCTGACATTGCCTGATTGCGTGGGCAAAGGCGTCACGCATTTTGGCAGCCAGTTTTCCCTCGGTGGGGGCCAGGCGAATAACCGCCAGGTTGCTGAAATTTCCGTCGCCGGCCTTTATGACGTTGCGCCCATCTTTACTTCTGAGTGAGATATTATAGCAGCCGGCAGGCATGGTCGTTTGCTTGTCGTCGCGACCGATGCACGAGGCGCTGGTCTCAACGGTGGTTTTGGCTGCGTCCAACTCAGCCAGTGGAATGCGAAAGTCGACTCGAAGCGAGTTCGTGTGACCCATGGAATCGTCGTAAGAGTTTTTCCAGTGCAACGTGACCACGCAGGCATCCAAAGAGCTGCTCATACTGGTCTCATCATGGCGGAATACCGTTACGGCAGACTCCCGCGTGTATTTATAATCAAACGCTCCGCGATCCCGCAACTTGTCCTGGATAAAGTTCAAGGTCTGACCCAGCGACGGTACCTGTTGGGCGAGTGCGCTCTGTCCCAGCAGGCCCAGGCAAAGCAGACTCAGAACGATTTTTTTATTCATTGTCATGCCCAAGATACTTCAAGCGGCATGCCAGTACGGTGGCAGTCTTATCATGGCCTTGGGGTTGCCCGATTTGCAGCACCTCGCTCAAGTTCGATCAAGTGTCTGCCCGTTGGACAAAGGGGGTGCTTGAAAACCAGCCGGTAAGCTTTGCCGGTTTAATCCAGGTTTTGTTTGCGGCAGAACCTGCCAGGTTGCAACGCTTGAACCAGAAAGTAACATTGCAAGGTGAATAGAATATGTTCAAAAGCTGGGGCTTTTTTTCTTCTGGCTGCGTTTTTTACGGCCGCCCTACCCGCCGCGCTTGCGGACCAGGCTGCCGAAGACGCGGCAGACGATAAGGCGCTCGAAGCTGATTTCAAAAAACAGGCAGACGACTTCAAGAAGGCCAATCCCGGCTCGGAATACGCCATTGAGCTGCGCGGTGCTGATCTGAGGTCGTTTCGATCCGAGCGCGCCAAGTGTGCACGAGCCGCCAAGGCGGGGCCAGACACCGCACAGAGCTGTTTCGACAAAGCCGAGCTCGAAAATGCCAAGACGGCCAGCAAGGAATTCGAGGCGGCTTATCGCGAAATGAATTCGGCTTCGCGCTACGTTCTGGACGTGAACTGCCACAACAAGCCTACGGTCAGCGCCGCTCGCGAGTGTGCGCTAAGCTACACGATTGCCATGCGCAAGGACGCCGAGGATCTGAGTAACCCCGCTCTGAATAAAAAAGATGATTTTGCGGTCTGGAGCAAGGATCCCGAAAATGCAAACTCGTGGGCTCTCGCATTTTTCAAAAAGGAATGCGAAAAAAATCTCACCTTTGAGTGTTTCGAAAAGCTCATGGGCAAGGTTAAGGGCGAGCTCAGGCAGGCCGAGGGGCACCTGGCAAAGCAGTTCGGCCAGATTCTAAAAAATCATGCGCTCATGTACTCCTGCTCGCGGGTTACCGCTTCGGGCAAAGATAAAAGCGATGGCGCCGCCTTTTGTGCCAATGCCAAGCCCTGGAGCGAATATCTGTCTAAAGAAGGCGCCAAGAGCATTCCGTATGCCCCAGCTTCGGCCGCTGGTGTGGCTGGCGGCAAAGGCACGGGCAAGAAGGGCACGAGCACGGCGGACAAGAAGGTTGCGGGCAAGGACCAGGCAAACACCGGAGATGGCAGCGGCACGGGCCCAGCCGTGAATGGTGCGGGCGGACAAGGTCACCTGCCTACGGGCCCCAACGAAGGTGCTGGGGGTCCCAAAACCCCTGTCACCCCAGAGGTGAAGGGGGCGAAAAAGAAATCGCACCCGGACGCCGCCATGGATCCCGATGGCGCCGAGTGCAAGGACGGCGACTGCATCGGTGCCAGCAAAATTGACATCACCGATCACAGCGGACTGCCGGGCGAAGCGCTGTACCAGTGCCCGTCGTTTCTCAATGGCTTCAACTGCCTCAGTGTGGGTGACGGCAACGAAGGGGATCTGGCCAAGAAGGGTAAGGAGTACCAGGTACGCGAGAATTTTTGCCGCGAGAAGCTCGTGGAATGGCTGAAGTTCACGGTGATCAGGGGTGACAGCACCGCCGCTGAGCGGTCTCGTGCGGTAAAAATTCTGGAGAAAAAACAACCCTCCGCATCCGCCACCAGCTCGCCGGCGTGCGAGATGTATTTTAAAGATATTGTCCACTACACCGATCCTCATACCGGCGCGCCCGCAATTCCCTCGCTTGCCACGCCCGAGGACATCAATCTTGCACGCGTGAGTTCTGATGGGGCGCTTCACGATCTGTTGATGTACACGGCCGACGCGCTCACGCGTGACGTTGAAAAAGAGGTGGGAATATTTTCAGTTCAACAGCAGGCCAAGTTCATCTTCACCAACGCGGCCCTGCAAGACCCGTCGTTGCTGACCGACGACGCAAAGTTTGGCGCGACGCTTAAAACGCTCCTGGGCAATGACTCCGGCACCCAGTGTCTGGGTCCGAACGACCGCAAGTCGCTTGAGCTGGGTATCCGGGCCGAGCGCGAGACTCTGAAAGACGGAATCGCGGCCGTTAAAAAGGAAGATCCTTCAACTGATCTCAATAAAAATTGGGTGGATCAGATGACCAAGGCCGCGGCGCGCGACCACCAGCTCGAGAAGGGCGAATACGTGCTGGGTATGATGGAGGCGCGGCTCTACTGTATCGAGCGCAATAATGTGACGATCGGTCAGGATCTGATTGTCGATCTGCACGAAGATTTTGATCAGGACCGCACCCAAGGCACGGTCGATGAAGCCACGTATAAGGCCAGGCTGGCCTGGTTTGACACAAAATATCTCGAGCTTACCGGCGAAAAAACCGGCGCGTCCGACGGCAAGGTCAACTGTCGCCGTCTGCACGAAATGCTGCGCGAGATGCACCGGCAGCGCGAAGAGAACATCTCCAGCCATCCACTGCTCGCCGACATCAAGCCGCTGCCCGACAGCAAGGGCAACATGCAAAAGGCCGCCGTAGCTATTGCCGAGTCTGAAACACCGGCGGTCAAATGCGTGGCCGAAAAAACCGAGGCCTATGGCGAAGTGGACAAGGCCGCGGGCTTCGAGTCCAAGCGCAGCGATCATCCTCACGTTAACAGCTGCGCGCGCAAGAAGACCCTGTCGGATCGCGTGCTTTCCGCTGCCAATGCCGCCCAGCGCGGGGCGCTGCTTAAAGAGGCCGCCGAGCGCAAGCGGCAGGATGCGCTCAAACGTCTCAAAGAGATCTGCGGTCCTGGTAACGACGACCTTGCAAAAGAAGGCAAGCGGGGCACGCACGTGGATGGCATCGCCAAGGATTTTCTGGCGTGCACCGACGTAGGCACGACGAGCCCCACCTGCGAACAGCGCCGCTCGATGGGCTGGGTTTTGTGTCGCTCTTATGCGCAGAAGTATGACGACGACCGGCTACAGGAGCTTAAGGATTTTTATAAGCAGATGGCGATGACCATCGTTACGACCGCGGCCATGATGGTGCCGGGCGGGGGCCTGGTGATGCGAATCGTGAACCTGGCCATCATCGGCGGCGGGTTTGCGATGGAGTACCACGATAAGGTTAGGGCGGAGGACAATCTCAAGGTGTCCACGGTTGACTTCAACAATCAGCAGATCAGCTATGCGCAGTACAAGCAGGCGCTTGCAAGCAAAGAGGCGATCTCGGACAACTTCTGGGCCTGGCAGGCCGTGAACGTGGTTTTTGCCGGACTCGAGGCCAAGGGTATTCGCGACGCGATCAAGGAATACCGCGCGGGCAAGGCTGTCGCGGCGCTTTCGATTTTTGAAGACGAGGCGCGCGCCTCCAAAGCCCTCGAGTCGTCCGAAGCCATGGGCGCCAACAAGTGGACCGGCGAAGACACCTTCAACTATCTTAAGAAAATGGAGGCCGCCAAAGGCGGCGAATACGTGGGCCTGGCCGACGAATATTTGGGGGGCGTGAAGGCCTCGCTCCAAGGTCCTTATGGCGCGGGCGTGAACATGATGCACGAGTCGGCCGACGTGCTGGCGCTCGAGCGCTTCGAGTCGCATATGCGCGAGCTTGAGCGCACCAACGCCGCGCTGGCGAAAAAACTTCGCGCCGAAGCGGCCGAATATCTGGCCGCGGGAGCATGCAAGATATGAAACTCAGAAATATCGGGCTCTCATTTCTCATTTTTCTCGTCCTCACGCCACCAACTTTGCACGCGGGCTGTTTCGGCGACTTCTTCAATAGGCTTGGCGGCAAGGGCGGCTTCAAGCCGCCAGCAACGCCCGTGGAAGAGTCCACTGCGTTGCTTGGCAGTGCCGGCGAGCGCCACGTCGAGGTTACGCTTGCGGACGGCTCCAAGGTGCGTGGCAAAGTGCAGAAGATCCCGAATTCCGACGAAGTGCTGATCTTCGAAGATGTGGAAGCTGGTGGTGCTCAGGGTCGGATCCAGGGACGAAGAGTGAAAGTCGCTGAGATCGCACCCGGTGGGGTTTCTTACACGGATGCCGTGCTGCCTAACGGCGAACGTGTCTCGCTTTCGGGCAACGAGCAGTACGTTTCGTGGCCGAATGCGGGGGCTGGGACGCGCACGCCGGGTCGTGTGAAGCGGATTTTTACTGACGCCAAAGGCGTGGTGCACGTCGAGGTGGAGGAGATCACGCAGTCCAGCGTAAAGGCCTCTCGCGAGCTCACCGCCGAAGAACTCAAGGGCACGAAGTTCAGCAATACGTCCAAAGAGGGCTATGCGGCCCGCCAGGCCCCGCCCGCGGCACCGGCACCGGTCACACCAGCCAAACCAATAGACGTGGCCGATGGCGTACCGCCGAGCGGCAACAAGATCAGTACGCAAGGTGACGCGAAGTACATCTCGTTTCAGGAAGCAGGCGCGCCACAGCGCATTCCGGGTCGTGTGCGCCGCATGTGGATGGATGGCTCTGGCAATCTGCACGTCGAGGCCGAGGTGTGGAATCCGGCCAAGAGCAAGCTGGAGCTGCGTGAGCTCACTTCGGGCGAGCTCAAAAATGTCAAAGTCAGCGGCTCGGCCAAGGTGTCGCTCGAACACAAGCCGGGGGTGGACGTAGCGGGAGGTGGAACACCGGGCGCTGCCAAGCCGGTGGTGGAAAGCGCGTCGGCTCCCAAGCTCACCAAGCCGGGTGACCCCGCCGCGCGTAAGGCTGTCTTTGGCGAACAGAAGGCGCTCTCGGCCTACGATGGTGGTGCCTTCAACGGCGGCTCTCCGGATCCGCGCGGTGGCGCGGGCAAGGTCAGGCTTAACTATCTGAACGGTGACCGCGAATACGCCCGTTCAGCGGGCAGGCTTTTCGAAGATACGGCGCCGTCGGCGCTGCCTCGAGGCAAGAAATATACTTACATCGTTACCGAAGATGGCAAAATGACTTTTGGCGAGGTTGTCGACGGCACGGAGTTCGGAGTTAAGCATGCGCATCTGGCCAATGGGCGCAAGGTATTGGCGGCAGGCGAGCTGGCTATCGACGAAGCCGGGCACTATGCCTTCAATCTCGAAAGCGGAAGTTACAGCATGAAGATCATGGAAAAAGGCTTGGCCACCGAGGGGCAGCTCGAAGGCCGCGTGAGCTCGATTTTCGAGGGCGAGCTCGGAGCCGGCGGCGAATACACCAAGAGCAAGCTCACCTCCACTGCTCCGCCGACGCCTGCGGAATACAAGCAGCTCTGTGGCTCGGCGCAGTTTTTAAAGCTGAACGGAATGTTGTGTAAATGAATGCAACTGCTGAGCTGCGCTCGCACCTCTTCTGCACGAGCTGCGGCACCCGCAATGAGGTTGCGTGGAACCCGGACTGCTCAAATCTGCGTGATTGCACCGGGTGCGGAGTGCGGCCGGTCGATATCATGACCCTGTTGTGGGAAGTCTCGATTGGAACCCATGACTACACGACCTGCGAGAGCTGCAGCCACAAGAACAGCGGCGATCCCTTTTGCTATTACTGCGGCAAGCGATATGGTCAGGCCCCAAAGGCCTAAGCGGCTGAGCGCTTAACCTGCGGGCGTGGCCGTGGCTGGTTTGCCGCCGTCCACTTCGTCTGCGATCTGGGAGCCTGAAACCGGCTCTGAAATGAGTTTCGCGATGGCTGCTTCTTCGACCTTCGGCATTGCTTCTGGCTTGGCCGGTTCGAGATCGTTCAAAAATTTATCGGGATTGCCCGCCAGGATGGCGACTGGCGAAATCGCGCTGATGCCGCGCGAGGCCGGCGTGATTGCCAGGGTGTTGACGATTTTGGATCCATTGTACAGATGCCATTTGCCGTCGTCTCCACGATGGACGTCGGCGTAGAAATTTTTGTTTTTGGCGAAGATGTTTGCTTTGTCGGTGTTGTAATTGAGCCGCAGACGGCCGCCCCTTTTTAGATCGACTTCGGAAGCGTACACCGTAAGAATGCCCGAATGGCCTTTCACGTTAAGGTCCACGCCATCGCGAATCTGCGCTGCATTGTATTTGTTTTTGGAAATTCTCAGGCCCGCCAGATCGCCGTTGGCATCCGTAATGACGTAGATTGGGGTACTGATGCTGCCATCGGGAGTTTTGGCCGTGATGAGCAGATCTTCGCCCGCTACCGCGTTGAACGCCGTCAACGTGACCAAGGCCAGGAAAACCTGCTTTAAACGAATAGCTCTCATCATCAAGATAGCTATTTCAAGTCCTGGGCCGAAAGCAGAAGGTAGTGAGTTCAAGGCTTTAAACCTGAGTACCTTGGTATTGCCGTGGACAGGCGTCAACTTTCTAGGCGGTCCAGGGGTGCTTGATTTTCGGCACCCTTTTCTTAACCGGGCTCGCTCATCTTGAGTACGGTTTCACTGACTTCGCGATTTTTCAGGCGCCAAAGCTTGCCGTCAAAAAGGAAGTGCAGATACGATTCGCAGTTCACGTACGCCATGATGACACCGCGAATTCCGATCAACGGTTTAAGGACAAGGTAGATCGTCAGCACTCCGGCAATCAGCAAGGGATTCAGAAGCAGGGGATTTCGAATCCAGGCCGGAATGCCGGGTTTGCGGCTTCCGTAGATATTGACGAACGTGATGTATTCCAGCGAATGGCTGGTGGCCAGGGCAATAAATCCAAGAATAATCGAATACCCGAAACACAGGCAGATGAGCGCGGTAGAGGCGGCATAGATGAGCTTGGGAATATTGGCGCGCGTGAAGTGCCGGTACTCCTGGATGAGCCAGCAGGCCGTTACGCCCAGCAGCCACACCAGTGCTGGAGTCGCCAGATAGCGCAACGCATGAATCACCGGCAGGTACTTCGCCATATAAAAGGCGTTTCGCGAGGCCATGCGATAGTAAAAGATCCAGTCGCCATACTTGGTCAGCAGCAGCAGAAACCCACAAACGAGCCACGAAAGAATCAGGGTTTTCTCGAGCCGGGCACTGCCGTAGCCCAGCCTGACACCGTAGGCCCGCAGCAAGCCATATTTCTGCAGAAACACATGAAACACATTCCAGGCGCCGTTGGGCATGGTTACCACCAGCAGTGCCACGCGCGCATACTCGCCGTAGGGTGCCGGCATTTTTTCGTAGAACGCGAAAGGAAAAAGCAGTCCGAAAAAAATCAGGGGTGCCCAGGTGTAGAGTCGGCGGTGCCTGGAAAACTCCTGACGGTCGCCATACACGAACAGAAAGGTATAGTTGCGATGGATGTTCAGGACGAGGAACATGGAAATGGTCAGCTGCTTGGTCCAGGCCGAGCAGCCTGATAGGTTTACGTAGTCGCAGACGCGGTGGTCGACATACTTTCCAAGCCACAGAAAGGCCAGACAGGGCCAGATCCAGGCGAAGTCAAAAAGCAGCAGATCCACCAGAGAGCTGTGAAGCCAGGCCAGGCGTCGGCCTGCGACGGGTGTTGTCAGCGCTGCGTCCCTTAAGCCGGACTTTATTGAAACGGACTCACCCATGGCTCTAATGCTACTCTAATGAGTCCGGCCCAGGAACTTAAATCCTGACAAGACTGTCCAGCCTCTGGGCAGCTGTCGGGGCCGGACTGGTAACCCCGAAAGAATATCAATTTTGGACTTTGATAACCTATATTGGTTACTATAGAATATTCCAACCTCCTATCCAGGGTTTGAGAGCCTGCTTTTGCCGAAGTACGAGGCGGTTTGCTGGCACGTCGATTGAATACTCTTATCGACAGAGAGACACGGAAAGGCCTGGCGCTAATGCCGAGGCGACTTCTGTGAGGAGAGTTGATCGCCATGAATAAATTTTTTATCCTAGCCACCATTGTATTTTGCGGCCTTACCAGCGCACGGCCTGCCCTGGCGGTAGATCCATTTCTTTGGGGCAAGCAGGCCCGCCGGGAATACCGTGATTCTTTGAAAGACAGCAGCCTGGGAGATCTAAAGTGGGCCAGAGTAGGCCGGGGTGCCGAAATCGGCGGCGCCTGCCTGGTGAACGGAGTGCAAACCGTGCTGGGTGCGGCGGCTGAGACGATCCCCATCGTCAGCGTGGCGGAACAGACGGAGCGTCTGCCTTCGATGAGTAATGATGATTTCGACCGCGTAAAAAATCTCGATCGCAACGGCGACGTGGCTTCCAATGCATTGCTCGGCGGGCTGATTACGTTTGTCGGCGAAGGCGCGAACTACGCCTGGGACTACCTCAAAGGTAATCGCGCTGATGACAAAATCGTCGCCTATATCGGCGTACGAACGTCAGCAAAGCGATATTTCTCCGAAAAAGACGGCTCGGGCGCCTGCCGCCGCGCCATCGATCGTTACAATATTCTGACCGAAGAGATCGAAAAAATTGAAGCACAGATTGAGGCCGCGCATCCCGTCGTCAGCGATGGCCCGGATGTGAAGCAGGTTGCACCCGCACCCCAGTACGACGAAGAACTTTTTGGGTCCGCACCTGACAAAACTTCTGCCCCGGTGCTGGCTCAGTAAGCAGAACTTGCAACTATCGGTCGGGGCTCAGTACCAGAATTCCACCTGAGCCTCGACCCAAGTGCAACGGCGAAACCGAGTCCGCCATTCTTACCGCCCAGCCCAGCGGCATATCCCGTTTGAGTCGGCGGGCATCGTAAATCGAGGAATGAAATTCTTTGATCTTCCAGCCTCTGGTGGTGAAAAAGCTTTTACCTTCTTTTCTGAAGAATTTGAATTCCGAGTTGCCTCGTCCCAGCACGCCTTTCCAAAGTACGCGCAGTACGCGCAACATCGACGGCGAAACGTAGTCCTGCAGCCACACTGCGAACTTGGGCTGGGCGCGCAGCTCGGCCGTAAGCTCGGCAACATGTTCAGGGGTGAGATACATGAGAATGCCTTCGGTGATGACGAGTACCTTGCGCGCGTCGCGATTGATGCGGGTGAAGAGCGCGCGCCTTTTTTCGGCGTCACTCAGATCTAGCCGAATGCGTTCGAGGCGACAGACGGGTGTTTCGTTGTGGAGCTTTTGTTCTTTGTAGGCCGAAATTTCGGGCAGATCGACTTCGATCCAGTGCAAGTTTGCCGGCAGGGCCAGGCGATAGGGGCGGGTGTCGAGCCCGGCGGCCAGATTCAAAACCGTGTCGATGCCGTCGTTGGCAATTGCGCTCAAGACCACCTCGTCGATCACTCGGGTACGGACAACGATGCTCCAGCCCATAAGACTCCCGCCCGGAATGGATTTTACGATGTCCTGGCCATGTGGGCCGGCAAGCAAGGCCGCGAAGCGATCGTTAAAAAGGGCATCGGGGCGTTCACTTTCGGCTGCGCGATAGACGGCAACCCAGCGGGCAGTGTCGGAGATGTTCTGTATTGTTTTTGAGGTCTTGGAGCTATTCATGGGGTAGACTCGCCTGTCGCCTATTTTGGTTAACGCACCGCATGCTACAAGGTGCTTATGAATGTTTTAGCCACTTTTTTTCTGTTTGTCAGCGCGAGTTCTTCGGCCGCGGGGCCAGTCCGTGAGCTGCCCGCCCAGGTCACGTTGAAGTCGCCAATCCGGTCGTTTACAAGTCAGTTTGAGTTCGGTGTCGTTGAGGGACGCATCTGGTTCAAGCCGGTCACGGCGCCGGTCGAGGGCTGGTCGCTTTTGGGTGGCACCGGCTTGCCCGACTCAGAGTCCGACGCATCGATTCGCGAACTTTCAGCCGACGGTGACACGCTGGTGGTCGTGAACGAGCAAAATCGGGTGTACGACGCCGAGCTTACTCACGATAAATCGGGCGCACTCAAGCTTCACTGGAGCAACGCCTGGGGCTGGCCCTTTCGTCTGGCCGCCCGCAAGCTCGTCATGCCCGCTGTCCGCCGCGGCTGGGCCAATTCGATTCTCAACTCCGAGCACGGCACTTACTACAGTGATCCGGCGGGGAATCCCCATCTTATTCTGGGTATCAGCACGCTCTATGTGCTGAGCGCCGACGGCCGTTCCATTCGGTTCGATGACCCATGGCTGCCACCCAATAACTTTGATTTTCATATCGCGGGCCCCGAACGTGGCGCGCTGCCGCTGACCTCGATCAGCGCGAGTGGCTCCACACTGTTTGTCATGGATCAGACGGGGCGCATGTTTACCCGGCTGGTGGACTTCGACACGTTGGGCGGAAATCCTGGAATTCCTTACTCCTATACGGTGGGCAACAAGCACTACAAGACCGAGGGATTCTGGCCTTCGCTGCGCACCCGTGTGCCATTTCTGCTGGACGTGCGTCGGCTTCCCGGCGACGGCTGGCATGAGCAGCCCCGTATTACCGAGCTGGGAGCCATCACGAAAAACATTACGATCTTGCAGAACGGCAAGGGCAACGACGCTCGCGAGCTGCGCGTTGAGGGGCAAGACGCCCGCGGCAACACGGGCTACTATTCCAAGCGAATCAGTCGCGATGCCAAGACTACCTGGACCTTCGTTGCCACGCAGGATCCCTTGTTGGGCGAGCTGCTCGATACCCGCCAAGCCGTCAAAAAGGCGCCGGCATTGGGTGAGGACCATTCTGGCGAAGCTCAGTTTTTCGAAGCAGGTCAAGGCTCCTTGCCTGCCCACGCCTTTGCAGCGCAGCTTACGGGCTTTAACACCTACTTCGAGCCAGCGACCTTGTCATTGTGGGTGAAGGGCGAACGGCTGGAGCTCATCCTGTATCTCAACACCGGAATTTTTCCGTTTGGCGATAACGATCAGGTTGGCGGAACGCTCGTGGTGCCCGCTGCCGCGCACGACTCTCACAATCCCTGGGTGCAGGAGCTTCTGCAAGATTACCTGTTGCACCGCCGTGCCTATGCCGTAAAGGTAAGCTACGGAAAGAGTGAGATTCGGATCGAGGGCAACGTGCTGCGCAATCCGAGTAAGAATTCCTTTGTCATTCGACTCCCGCGGAAATAAAATTTAGTCGGTAATGCCAGCCAAGAAGACCCTCATGACTATCGGTGCGGCGGCAGTTTTATTTGCGCTGGTGTCGATTTCCTTGTCCATGCCAACCGCAGCACGAGCCGATGCGGGCGTGATTGACCGCGCAAAACTCGACGCACTCGCGCGTTCTCCCTACTGGCTGCGGCTGCTCCATTACAAGACAGGCTGGCTGGGCCATACGCGCAGCCTGGTGGATGGGCCCGAGTTCTTTTTCTCCAAAGAAGGAAGAACCGATGCCCGCGCAGAGCTAGTCGCCACGCTGGCGGCTTTTTCGAAAGATCTCAAAGTGGGGCGGCTCAAGCAGCTTCCGCAGTGCGCGTTTCCCGAGCGTTATCGCTATCTCAAGAGTGAGCTGGGGCCGGGCGTGCTGGGGGTTCTGGGTATCAAGGACCAGGCTTGTCCGCAGCTCGAAGAATTTCTGGCCTCTTTCAATGCCAAGTCGGCGACCTTGGTCTTTTCCAGTGCCTATCCAAACAGTCCGGGCTCGATGTTCGGCCACACCTTTTTGCGCATCAACTCCAATGCGACCGAAAAAAATGACCTGCTCGATCAAGGTCTCAGCTTTGCGGCGGCCGTTCCCAAGAGCGATGGCGGGCTGACCTTTGCGCTCAAGGGAATGCTGGGTGGTTATATCGGTCAGTTTGCGCGGGTGCCTTACTACGCCAAGGTAAACGAGTACCTCAACTCCGAGAGCCGGGATCTATGGGAGTACGATCTGAATCTGAATGCCGAAGAATCTCAACGTTTGCTGCTCAACGCCTGGGAGCTTGAAACCAACAGCTGGTTTGATTATTTTTTCTTCGATGAAAACTGCGCCTATGTGCTGCTGTCGCTGCTTGAGGTGGCCAAGCCCGACTGGCAGCTCACTGATTTTTCGATCTACGTGATTCCGGGCGAGACGGTAAAAGCGGTGACCCGAATTGCCGGCGCCGTTACCGGCGTGAAGTTTCGTCCGAGCCTGCGCAAGAAGATGTATCAGCGGCTCGACGCGCTCGACGGTCGCCAGCGCGAGCTGTTCTTCAAGGTCATTGGCGGTAAAATGCCGCCAGCCGAGGTTGGTGACGCCGAGGTGCTCGAAAGCGTCGCTTCCTATCTGCACTATGAAAAACAAAAAGGCGATGTCGACGCTAACAACAAGAATGCACCGCTGCTGCAGGCCACGCTGCTGCGCCGAAGCCAGCTGGGCGACGTGGGCCCGGCCCGGCGTCCGCTTCGCCCGGTTCTGGAAGACACCCGTCCCGACCTGGGCCACGACCCCTATCGAGTGGGCACGTCCAGCGGTGTGCGCGGTTCCGGCTTCTTTCAGGAGCTGAATTTCAAGTTCGCCTTCCACGACCTGCTCAACAAGGATCAGGGCTATCTGCGGTTCTCCGAGATTGATTTTCCGGGCGCCACCGTAAGATTTTTGCCGAAGTCGGGCGTCTGGAATATCGAGCAGGTGCAGGGCCTGGCGCTGACCTCGCTTTTTCCGATGACCTTTCTGGAGCGGCGGCCGTCGTGGAAATTCAACCTCGACTACTATTCACCCAAAGATCTGCCGTGCACGACCTGTCAGCTGGGCCGCGTGCAGGCGGGCGCGGGGGCGACGGCGGAGATTTTTTCCCCGAACTACATCGTTTATGCGCTGGGCTTGTTGGATTTCGAAGTGGGTAGTGCCGTACGGAAGGGCTTTCGCTGGGGACCCCAGCTGCAAGTCGCGACTATCTTGAATCCGTGGCCCGACTATAAGATGCAGTGCGCAGCCACCCTGATCTCGGATCTCTTGCAGGCGGACCGTCGCAAATTATACACCCTTTTTGAGTGGAACCACTCGTTGGCCCTGAGTAAGGACTGGGAAATCCGCGCGGGATTTTCGGCGATAAGTCCCGCTAATTCCTTAATGGGTTCCCCAATTGATTCCAAAGAGGGGAAGCTTACGCTCAATTTCTATTTCTGATGCAATCGCCCCTTGAATTGCGCGTCGACCCCACTTAAAATTGTTGAGTACTCATCTTCATTCCAATTGGGGGAACTCACTATGAAAATTCTAACAATCGTGTTGCTTGCGTTGGCATTGGCACCGGCCGCAATGGCTCAGACTGCCAAAAAGAAACACAAGACCGCACCGGCGCCGCAGGCTGAAACAAAGCAGGCGGCTAAAGCCACCAAAACCAATGAGGAGGGCCCCAGCGGGGGTGTTCCTGGCGAACCTGATATCGACGGCTGTGGTTTAGGCTGGCAGGTCACCGACAGTCAGTCCATCATCGGCGCCATTACCAGAGGTACGACCAACGGCACGGTGCCGCCAAGTTTTGGCATGACCTCGGGATCTTTGGGCTGCAAAAAAGTTCCTTTCACCAAGCGTGATCAGGCCGGTGCCACCTATGCCGTTTCGAATTACGATTCGCTGCGCATCGAAATGGCCGAAGGCCAGGGTGAAGTGCTCGCGGCATTCGCGCGCACGCTGGGCTGCGGCGATACCGCTGCCTTTGGCCGCATGACCAAAAAGAACTACGGCACGTTGCTCGAAGGCCAGTCGACGCCAGTGCGCATGTTCTACAAGGTCAAGCAGCAGATTCAGCTTGATCCGGCTTTGACGGCGAGCTGCGCGGTCTGATGAACAGAGTCCTCGTATTTTTGCTTCTGGTGGCGCTGGTTTCACTCGGTGAAGCCAGCGCCATGCCTAAAGACAACGGGGTCAGCGATCCCGATAGCGATGGCTGTGGCGCGGGCTGGAACGTGACGCGGCAAAAGACTTTTTTCGGCACCACCACTCGCGGCGTGACCAACCTAATCATTCCACCCACGTTTGGCATGACGTCAGGAACTTCGGGCTGCTCGCAGCATCCGATCGCAAAAAAGGATGAGCCCGCGATGTCGTTTGCAATTTCGAATTACGATGCTCTGCTCATTGAAATCGCGGTCGGACACGGTGAGGTACTTAGCGCCTTTGCGCGGCTGCTGAGCTGCGCCGATGCCAACGAGCTTGGCCGCGTGCTGCAGCAACACTACAAAGCAGTCGTTCCACTACGGGCCGCGCCCTTCAGATTTTTTGAGAATGTGAAACAACTGATTGAGCCCCACGCGCCGCTTGCCGCCGGCTGTAACGTTTAATACTCACAAGGCATGCTACGCGGTTTGCTGCTCTTGCTTGGGGTGCTGCCTTTTTCGGGCTGTACGTACGCGTTCTATCATCCCGATCACGTCATGTATTATCCGCCGGCCGCAATGGGTATTGAGGTGCGTGAGATTCGCTTTGCGTCGGTGGACGGCAAGCTGCTCACGGGCTGGTTTTTTCCCGCGCAGGGAACGCTGGCGGTAAAAGGCACGGTGGTGCAGTTTCATGGCAACTCCGAAAACATGAGCAGTCACTACGCCTCGCTGCTCTGGCTTACCCGTCGCGGCTATAACCTTTTTACCTTCGATTATCGCGGCTACGGCAGCTCCGAGGGTGTGGCTTCGCAGGAAGGTACTTATCTCGACGGCATGGCCGCGCTCGACAAGGCGTGGGAGCTGCGTACGGGGCTGCGTTTTGTCATTGTCGGGCAGAGTTTGGGTGGGGCGATCGCCATGCGTTCGTTTGCCGACTTTCGACATCAAGAGGGCACGCAGCTTATTGTGCTCGACTCCACGTTCGCGTCGTACAAAACTGAAGCCCGGCGTTTGCTGGCCAGCCGCTGGTACACGTGGCCGCTGAGTTTGTTCGGGTGGCTGCTGATCTCGGATAAGTATGCTCCTCGCCAGGCCCTTCGGCGCGCCAAGACTCGTCTGCTCATCGTCGCCGATCGGCGCGACCCGGTGGTGCCGTTCGCCAACGGCGAAGAAATTTTCAAGCTCGCCACCGGCACCAAGGATTTCTGGGTTCTGGACCAGGGACGCCATATTCGTGTCTTCGGACCTGAGAACGCAAAGTACCGGGAGCGTTTCGTGGAGCTCTTGGATAGTTCGGTGCGCTAAATGCAGAGCGCATGGAACATGCATTGCAGACCCTCGTCCGAGGGAGCTCACCATGAACAATTCGCCGCGACTCAAGGATCATATGACAGGCATGCCACACACGATAGGCGCCAGTATTCCCGTCAAAAAAGTGGGCGAGATGATGCTGAAGTATGAGGTGCGCCATCTGCCCGTCATGAAAGCGGGGAAGCTTGTGGGCGTCATCAGTGATCGCGACGTCAAAGCCGCACGCTCCTATCGAGGGCAGGGCGAGCTGACGGCCGAGGAGGTGATGACCCCTGACCCCTATGTCGTGGGGCCGGGCGCAGAGCTGGGGGCGGTGGTACTTGAGATGGCCAAGCATCGTTACGGCTCGGTGCTGGTGCAAAATGATCGAGGCGATGTGGTGGGCATCTTTACGGACACCGATGGCCTGCGCGTTTTGGGCGCTCTGCTTCACGGTGAGCAGCAGTTGCGGGCGGCGTAACAGGTGTCGGTGGTAGCCCGAACCCACTAATCCAAACAGTTCAGATCAGAGTAAAAGTAGTGTGTGCCCGCGCAAAGCCTCATCGCCTGATCGTCGGTCAGAAAAGTTGCGTGTTTTGCGTCAAGGAAGCAGTCAATGTTGCGCGCCGACCGCTGACAGCGGCAGAGGCGCGTGGCCTGCTCATCGGTCAGAAAGGTGCGCATCTTGGCCTGGGTGAAGCAGTCTACGGGCGCCGCCAGAATGGGGGGCAGCGGCAGAGTTTGGGGGGCCACGACTTCGGGGCTTGGAGTTGGGGGTGGCTTTGGATGACGACGTTTTTTAACCGGCGCAGCGCCGTGTGCTGCCAGCGCGCAGCCGAGCAGGGCGAGGATGCGAAAAATACCATGAAATGCGTGCACGCACCGTGTTTTGCAAACGCTGTGCTCGGACGGCTACTTGGTGGCTTGCACGATTTCTTCAAAGTACCGGCTTACCAGCAGCTGGTCAGTTTCGGTATCGAACTGGAATTTGATACCGGCGCGGTACTGAAAATTTTCGGCGCTGATGATGGGTGTGCTGCGGCGATAAAGATTGCACCACACCACCTCAGCGCGGATAAAAAGGTGCTTCGGATATTCGAGCACGAGGAAAACCTCTTCGCCCTTTTGCAGGGGCGCCGTGAGAAAGATGCCCACGCCATCCGGCGTGAGGTCGCTGAGAAACACGCGTCCGGTAATGACGTCGCCGGTTTCGCGAATCTGAATCTGCGCGCTCGTTCGTTGCAGGCGCTGGTTGGGAAAATTCTTCCTGGCCCTTGCCCGCCGTTCGACCGCTCTTTTCTGCCTCATCCAACCTAATCCGTAGTGCATATAAGGTCTTATCGGCCCCGGTTTCAAAAACATGATAGGGTAACGGAATGCCAACCGTACTCCATCGTCTTGCAAGCTGGGCCGAATCGCAGCCTGAGATGGCCGCGCAGTATTATAAGGAAGGAAATGCCTGGCAGACCGTTACTGCCCGCGAGTATCGCGACCGGGTTTTTTATCTGGCCTTGTTTCTCGAGGCCCGGGG
>JBBRLF010000005.1:0-45899 GCA_038231515.1 candidate division WWE3 bacterium | reverse complement strand
TGGTCGATTCTATCAAGGGGCTCGTTCAGCAGCTTAAAATTAAGGGAAGAAACTGCGTCACGTCGCTTTCAGGTGCGTCGGTCATCGTGAAGAAACTCCTGCTTGAACCCGTGTCGAACAAGGAGCTGAACGACGCGATTCTCTGGGAGGCCGAACAGTACATTCCGTTCGACATCAACGACGTTGCTTACGACTACCAGGTGATCAATAAAAATGGTCCCGAGGGCAAGATGGAAATCATGCTCGTTGCCTGCAAGCGCGCGATAATCGAAGCGTATCAGGCAGTGCTCAAAGATGCGGGCTTGAACGCGAATATCGTGGATATCGATGTTTTTGCGCTGCAAAATACGTTTGAGACAAATTATCCGCCCGATGCCTGCGCCGCGCTTGTTGATATAGGCGCTGCAAGTTTGAAGCTTTCCATCTGCGCGGCAGGTCAGCCGATCTTTACCCGTGACTCCGCAATTGGCGGCAAGGCCCTCACTGCCGAGATTCAGAAACATCTGAACGTCAGTTACAATGAAGCCGAATTGCTCAAGATTGACGGCAATTCGCAGGGTCAGGTGCCACAAGAAGTATCGGATCTCATGCACGTCATGGCCGAAAACTTTGCGGCCGAAATTAAACGGTCGATGGATTTTTATGGCGCGTCTAACGCGGGTACTCCGTTGACCACCGTACTGCTGGCGGGTGGTAGCTGCCGCTTGCCAAATCTTTCGAAGATGATCGAGGACGCCGTAGGGCTGCCGGTTCAGCTGCTTAACCCGTTTAACAGCGTCGCCTATGACGACAAAGTCTTTACCCCCGACTACATCAATGCCGTTTCGAGCATGGCGGCAGTGCCGGTGGGTCTGGCCTTGCGGGGTTTTCCGAAATGATCCGGATAAACCTGGCAAAGAAGCAGGGCAAGGGCGGCGGCTTCGATCTCAAGAGTCTGAACGTCGCAGGTTTGTTTGCGTTGCTGAAGACCGGCGGGGAAGATGGTGCCGAGAAAAAATTCGACATCAATGGTCCGATACCCAAGACCATGGTGGCCTTCGCATTGTGCTATTTCGTGAGTGACTACCTGGAAGGTGTCAAAATCGATGAGCTCAAAAAAGTAGACGTCGAGATGGCGGTGGTCGACAAGGAAAAAGACGCGATCATAAAGAAGCTCGCGAAGATCAAGGGTTTCGAGCCTCTTAAAAAAAGTCTTGAGGACGACGAAAAAGCGCTGCGCCTGAAGCTTGATGTCGTACAGAAGTTGCTCGAAGATCGCTCCGGTCCGGCGAAAATGCTGATGCAGATCACACAGTCGATTCCCGATGAGGTTTGGCTCACCAGCTTGGCCGTAACCGAAGATAACGTCAAGCTCGGCGGAGCGACTCCCGGCTACAATCAGGTGAGTGATTTTATCAAAGCGCTAAACAGCACCAGTCAGTTCAGCGATATTACGTTGAGCGGGATTCAGGAAGGTGCTGCCTCCGGTGACGCTGCCACGTCCCAGAAAGTTCAGAATTTTGACTTGAATGCAAAACGGAGGCACGAAAAGTAATGGAGCAGTTCCAGAAGCTTCTCACGCGCTTGCCGATTCTTGCCATCAGCTTACTCTATTGCTGTTACCTCGTTTATGACCACTATGACTGGATGAATTCCTCGGCTTCAGATCTGGGTATGAAAAGGGCCGGAATCGTTTCAGCAAAAGCGGAGTTTGAAACGATGAAGAAAAAGCTGTCGTCAGGTGAAGACTTTTTTAAAAACCTCGATGCAATTCGTGAGCGCATTAAAGCGCTCACTCTTCAGCTTGACTCCACCAAGACATCTCTTAGCGGTGATATCGACATCGCCAATTTTGTCCGAATCATCACTCTCGAGGTGAATAAGCTCAATTTTCAGATCAAGGGAATCAAGCCGGAAGTCGAAAAAAAATCGGACTATTATATTGAGGTGCCGTTTACGGTGAGTCTCAAGGGCGCCTACGTGCAGCTCCTCGTTTTTTTCGATCGGGTCTCAAAATTCCAGCAAGTTATCCGAATCTCCGATTTTTCGCTGCGTCCGACGGGGAATACTTCGTCGAAATTCGTGGAACTCGAGGCAACCGTCAAGCTGGTCTCCTACAAATATCTGGGCAGCTCAGCCGATGACATCGTGAAGTCAGATCGCATGAACAGCAAGGAGCGTGAGCAGTGGAACAAGTAAGGGTAACCCTGCTTGGTGCTCTTGGAATTCTTGCTTGCATGGGCGTGGCGCAGGCACAGGCGCAGCCGACACCGGGAAGTGCGGTGGCCACGCCGGCCGCCGGCAGCACAGTCGGGGCGAAGATTTCAGAAAAAGAGAAAGATTCACCGAGCTTTACCATCGAGAACTCACTGACCATTCGCGATCCATTTCGTCGACCGGCGCCGCCTGGCAGCGCTAACGATCTGACGATACCCGAGCTCGAAAGATTTGAACTTGAGAAATATAAGCTCGTTGGCGTGATGACGGGTCCAAAGAAACCTAAGGCCCTGATAGTCGCTCCAAGCGGCAAGATGCACATCATCGATGCCAGCACGCGAATTGGCACCCGACATGGTGTCGTACGGCAAATTATGCAGGGTGCGATTTCGGTCGAGGAGAAGGTGGTAAATCTGCTCGGACAAGAGGAAAATATTGAGACGTTGATTGAAATGAAGGATGAATCTGCGAAAAAGGAATAAGCTATGAAATCATGGAAGATATTTTGGCTTTTATTTTTCTTGGTGGGGCATTCAGCATTTGCTCAGGACGCCGGCAAGTCGGCAACCGTGCAGGAGCTTGGCTTTCACTTTGCTTCGCCGAAATCCAAACTCGAAATCACTTTTGACCAGGAGGTCACTTTTGAGAAGAGCCTCTCGGAAGCGGACAAGCAAATCATCATCGATGTGCCCAATGCCAAGATCGGAAAAAAATGGACACGGCGAATAGACGCGTCGCAATTTAAAAGCAACGTGGCCATGATCAGCCCTTATCAGTCCGAAAACCGCGTGCGCATTACGCTGCAGCTTAAAGACAACGGCGGCGTTGAAGTTTCGAAGGACGGTAAGACCATCACCGTCATGATTGACAACAAGCAGCCTACCGAGAAATCGGCTGAAATGTCGAACGATCTCAATGACAGCGAAAAGCAGACGGCTGCGCCGGACGCCGCAAAAGAAACCATGAAGGAATCCAAAGACGAGATGGCCGCTGCTCCTGCCGGGGCCACTCAAGCGCCTATCGCGGCTGATTCGCTGGATTCATTTTTTAAATCCCAGGAAACCCGAGTCTATACTGGCCAGCACATCACCTTGCAGATGCAGGACCGCGAACTAGCCGATGTTTTTCAGCTGATCAGCGAAGCCAGCGAGTTTAATATTTTAATGGGCGATAACGTTAAGGGCAAAGTCGTACTGAATATGAACGATGTGCCTTGGGACCAGGCGCTGGATATCATCTTGCACTCCTATCGGCTGGGAGCTGAACGGCAGGGAAATGTACTGCGCATCACGACCTTGGCCGCGCTTACGGCGGAACGTGAAGCCGAAGCGCAGTCAAAAAAGGTCGTCGAGGCAGCCGAGCCGCTTGTCGTGAAGATCTTTCCGATTTCCTATGCAAAGGCCGATGATCTCGCCCGGATCATCCGGGACTTCATGACTAAAGATACCAGTGGTACCGCTTCTAATTTTGGTAATTTTGGTTTCGGAGCTCCGGGACCGACGATTACACCACCTGCTCAAACTGGTTTTGGTGGCCCAGCGGGCACAGGTGGCCCTGGGGCTGCAGCACTACTGGCAGCTGCTCCTGCACCGAGTATACCGGCCTCCACCGGGCCGATTCGTGGCAGTATCCAGATTGACAGTCGCACAAATGCGCTTATCGTACGCGACACGCCGACTGCGCTCGAGAAGATCAAGCGAATCGTCAAGGAGCTGGATACCGCAACTCCCCAGATTCTGATCGAAGGCAAGTTTGTCGCGGTATCAGAAGCCAACAGCGATAGCGTCTCTGGCCGGCTGTTCCTTACTAACCGGGAACCTGACGCGAATGGTGTACTTAATTTTGGAACCGGCAATAATAATTTCGGTGCAGGGTTCAACGCCAAAGACGGGCTGGAGTCATTCTCGGCTGCGCAGCTTAAAAGTGATACCGGCGCGAGCTTTGGCTTTATGCCGAAGACGGGGCTGTTTCCGGGACTTGGCGAGATCGGCGCATTTATCAGCCTGCTGCAGACGGAATCCATGGCCCGGGTCATTGCCAGTCCTCGTCTTGTTACTCAAAACAAGGAGTCTGCCACAATCACCGCCGGTCAAACTATTTTTATCGGTGGAGCCGCGGGTGGCGCGGCCGGTGCCGGCAATTCGATTCCAGTACTTTTGAACCTGAGTGTGCTTCCGCAAGTCACGAACGACGGTTCCATATTGCTTAAGATTCAGTTTTCCCAGGATACGGTTGACCCCAGCGGTCCGGTTGGCTCAGTTACGACTGCCACGAAGAGTATTACGACGAGCGTGGTCGTGGACAGCGGCGGCACGATTGTTATTGGGGGGGTCTATTCGAGTACGGTAAGCACGCAGGAACAAGGTATTCCAATACTGCGCAATCTTCCAATTGTTGGGCCATTTTTTGGCGCAAAGGCGAGGGCTGAAGCCAAGTCTGAACTTTTTATCTTCATCACTCCGCGCGTGCTGAACGAGAAAGAATCTGGCATTAAGAGCTAGAACCTTAGCCAGGAGATCAACGTGCTGCGTTTCCTTGATGCGGGAGAATCCCATGGTCCGGCTCTTACGGCGATAGTCGACGGCTTTCCTGCCGGCGTAAAGCTGTCGCAAGACCGAATGAACGAGTTGCTGGCCTGTCGGCAGCAAGGTTATGGTCGCGGAAATCGGATGAAGATCGAAAAGGATCAGGTTGAGATCCAGTCGGGAGTCCGGCATGGCGTTACGCTTGGGTCGCCAATCACTTTACGCATTCCGAATCGGGACTGGACCAACTGGGAGTCGGCGATGAATCCTTGGGCGGTGCCAGCGGATGATGCTGGGGGACGAGCAAAGAAAATCGATCGTCCCCGTCCAGGACATGCGGATCTGGTGGGCGTACTCAAATATAAATTCGACGATGTCCGTAATGCGCTGGAGCGGGCCAGTGCCAGACATACGGCTATTCGCACCGCAATTGGTGCGCTCTGCTATGAATTTCTGCTGCCGCTGGGTGTGACGGGGTCTGGTTTTGTCACTGCGGTCGGCTCTGAATTTGCCGATGAAAAGCTGCTCAACTTCGCTTCCGTCGCGCAGCTCGAAAGTGCGATCGCTGCTTCCCAGCTCAGGTGTCCGGATGCCGATGCCGAGAAAAAAATGATTGAGCTGATCACGCTCTGCAAGACTCAAGGAGACAGCTTGGGCGGAGTTATCGAAGTGTGGTTTGAAGGCCTGGTACCTGGGCTGGGAACCTATTCACAATGGGATCGGCGGCTGGACGGCCAGCTTGCCCAGGCACTTATGAGCATTCAGGCTTTTAAGGGTGTCGAAATCGGCGCGGGCTTTCGTTACGCTGCCAGCCGCGGCAGCCAAAGTCATGATGAGATTGTTATCAAGCGCGGGCACATCGTGCGTGCGCGTAATAATTCCGGTGGGCTGGAGGCCGGAATGACCAATGGCGAGCGTCTGGTCGTGCGTGCGGGCATGAAGCCCTTGCCAACCCTGGTAAAAGCACTGGCCTCGGTAAATTTGAAGACGAAAAAGGTGGAAAAAGCGACCGTGGAGCGAACAGATGTGTGCGCGATCGCAGCGGCGAGTATCGTGGGTTTTTCGGTCACCGCGATCACGCTTGCCCAGGCCTATCTGGAAAAATTCGGCGGCGATCAGATGGACGATATCGCCGCGTCCCTGAATCAATATCGCGAGCGCGCAAACGAAGTATTGAATTGCTAAGAGGTTGAATGCCGACTACCAGCCGAAAAATTCAAGTTCGAATCAGGCGCCCCGATAAGTCCTATCCGGTTGTCGTCTGCGCGAAAAGTACCGCTATTGAGCTGCGCAAGGTTTTTTCAAGCCTGGGAATGTTCGAAAGCCGCGGTCCGATGGGCCGGCTCAAGCGCCGGGCCTGTATCATGATTGACGATGGCTTTGCTCATGCACGTCCTGATGTGGTCAAAACCTTAAAAAGGCTTTATCCGCCAGGCGAGAATCTGTTCATAAAAGTTGCCGGCGCAGAGACGTCAAAGTCGTTTGATAAGGCACAAAAGATCCTGGGCGAGATGATTTCCCACGGGCTCAGGCGCAATGATCTTTGTATTGCAGTAGGTGGCGGCGTGATCGGCGACCTGGGGGGCTTTGTCGCGAGCCTCTACCATCGTGGTATCGACGTGGTGCATATTCCGACCACCTTTCTGGCCATGGTTGACAGCAGTATTGGCGGAAAAACGGCGGTCAATCATTCTGAGGGCAAAAACCTGATCGGCACCTTTCATCAGCCAGCGGCGGTAATCGCGGTACTTGATTTTCTCGAAAGTCTTTCGGATTTCGACTTTTTGAGCGGCATAGGCGAGGTATTCAAATACGCCGCTGGCTTCAGTCCGCAGCTGTTTCACTATCTCGATCGTCATGCTGCCGGAGTGCTCGACCGCAAGCCCGAAAATCTGAGGTATATCTTGCTCGAAAGCGTGCGTATCAAGGCCGAAGTGGTGCGCCGGGACGAGCGTGAAACCGGGGTCACGAATCTGGACCTGGGGCGCTCGAAGTTCGCCGATCGTCGGCTTTTGAATCTGGGACATACCATGGGCCATGGAATCGAGAAGGCCTACTCCATGCCGCACGGTCTGGCGGTGGCCGTTGGTGTGACCCTTGCCGCAAAATTGAGCGCAAAGGTGAAATTGTGCCCGCTTCGGTGTTACGATCAGATCATGGGACTGGCCACCAAGCTTTCGCTGCAGACCGAAACTGATTTACATTGGAGTCTGAAAGACGTTCTGCCCTATGTTCGGCGCGACAAAAAACTTGTCGGTGATTATTTGCAGTTTGTTTGTCTTAAAGACGTGGGACATGCGGTGGTCCGCCTCACGAAAATTGATGAACTCAAGCAGCTGGAGGGCTGAGAGTGGCAACGTCCGGATCCACGGCTACAGCGAAGTATCCTCCGCTCTTGTTGAAATATCTCAAGATGTTTCAAGACGACCCGAAGTCGAGAATCTTCGCGCCACTGGCTGAGTCGTATCGCAAAATCGGGCTTATTGATCAGGCCATTGAGATTTGTCAGGAAGGCCTGAGTGCCAACCCTGACTTTATGGGCGGCAAGGTTGCGCTTTCGCGCGCGTATTTCGACAAGAAAATGCATGTGCAGGTACGCGACACGCTGATGGCCGTCATCGACAAGATTCCTGACAATCTCATCGCACAAAGGCTGCTGGCCGATTCCTGTCTTGAGCTGGGCTATGTTCACGAGGCGCTAGCCTCGTATAAGATGCTGCTCTATTTCAATCCGAACGACCGCGAAGTAGCGGCTCTGGTGCAGGAACTCGAAACTCAGGCTTATGAACGCGGTGGCCTGCTGCGGGTAGAGCAACATCCCAATAAGTTGCGCAAACTTATGAAGCTGCAGAAGATGCTGACCCGGGTTCAGCAACTGCGCGGTATATCGATATGAAAAAAGTGGCGGCTGCCAAAAAAGAGTCCAAAAGCACCTCGCCAACCGAAATTCATGTGCTCAACGGTCCAAATCTCAACATGCTGGGATTTCGTGAGCCCGAACTTTATGGCAGCGAGACGCTGGCGGATCTGGAAACGAAACTGCGCGAGGCGGCGAAGGAATCCAAAAGCCGGGTGAAAGTGCGGTTTTTTCAGACCAATTACGAGGGCGAGATGTTGGATTACATCCATTCGCTGGTTCTCGGAGTAGGCCAAAAAGGTGGCCTCGGGGGCGTAATTATCAATCCTGCCGCCTGGACTCATACGTCGGTCGCCTTGCGTGATGCGGTGCTCATGCTTAAGCCCGTGCCCCTGGTGGAGGTGCATCTGACCAATCCGCTTGAACGCGAGGAATTTCGCCATTACTCGTTTATTGAAGACGTCGTGGATTACCGGGTTAGCGGGATGGGTCAGGACGGTTATGTCGAGGCGCTGCGCTGGGTGATTGCTGAGCTTAAAAAAGAGCGTCTTGACGTCCACTGAAGTCCATTGAAAGTACGTTGACAGGCAGTGGCCACCTGTCTAATGTATCAACTCTATTACAGAATTAGGAGTTGCCCATGTACGATACAAAACAGTTCCGCAAGGGACTCAAAATCGAAGTTGAAGGTATTCCTTACAACATCGTTGATTATCAACTCGTCAGTCCTGGTAAAGGCGGCTCGTTCGTCCGTACCAAGATGAAGAACATGCTGAATCAGGCGGTAATTGAGCGCACGTTCAAGACTGGCGACAAGTTCGTTCAGCCTGATCTCGAGCAGCTCGAATATCAGTATCTCTATCGCGAAGGCGATCATTTTTACTTCATGAACCAGGCCAATTACGAGCAGGTTCCTCTCGACGCCAGCCTGATTGGCGATGCAAAAGATTTTCTCCAGGAAAATCTCGTCATTGAAGTGCTGTATTACAACGGCAAGGCAATTGGCGTGGAGTTGCCGACTTTCGTAGAGCTGAAAGTCATTCAGACTGACCCGGGCTTCAAGGGTGATACGGCCACCGGCGCGCAAAAACCAGCTAAGTTGGAAACTGGCGCCAGCGTCAACGGTCCTCTGCATATCAAAGAAGGCGATGTGCTTCGCATTGATACCCGTGAATACAAATACATGGAGAAGGTAAACAAGTAAGATGCCTGTCGATCTGAAGACTCTCGAAAAATTGTTGGTTCTCGCAAAGAAGCACAAGCTCGCCGAACTCGAAGTCGAGGATGGCAAGTCGAAGTTCAGAATTCGCACGTCACTGGGAGCCCGCCTGGTACACGATACCTCGGGCGGCTATAGCCAGCAGTCACATTCTGGGTCAGCCATGGAAGCGCCGTTGCCGTTGGCTGAATCGCCCAAAAAGCTGTCGAAGGGCGAAGACGACAGGCATTCCAAGGTGCTTAGCCCATTTGTCGGCACGTTCTATCGGGCACCTTCGCCGGAAGCCGACTCCTACGTCAAAGAAGGCCAGATGGTGAAAAAAGGCGATGTACTTTGCATCGTGGAAGCCATGAAGCTGATGAATGAAATCGAGAGCGAAGTGAGTGGCAAAGTCGTTTCCATCCTCGCCGAAAACGGTCAGCCAGTCGAATACGGTGAGCCTCTTTTTCTTATCGAAACGGTTTGAGCGCACCGATGTTTAAAAAGATACTCATCGCGAACCGCGGCGAAATTGCTTTAAGGGTAATCCGCGCCTGCAAGGAGATGGGTATCGCCACGGTTGCGATTTATTCCAAGGTGGATGAAGATTCCCTGCACGTAAAGCTTGCCGACGAGTCGGTGTGTGTTGGGCCGGCGCCCGCCAAACTAAGCTATCTCAATGTGGCTGCCATCATGAGCGCTGCTGAACTCACTGGCGCCGATGCCATCCACCCCGGCTACGGATTTCTCGCTGAAAACTCTGATTTCGCCCGAGTTTGCGAACAATGCAATATCACCTTCATTGGTCCCAAGCCGGATCAAATCGCCAAGATGGGTGATAAGGCCACCGCTCGAAAAATCGCGAAGGAAGTCGGAATCCCGATGCTTTCGGGAACCGGACTTCTGAAGGACGCGGAAGAGGCGGCAAAAAAAGCGGAAGAAATCGGCTATCCGGTCATGCTGAAAGCAACGGCTGGCGGCGGCGGTCGAGGAATTCAGATTATTTATCATCCTTCGCAGCTGCGTACGACATTTGATCGCGTGCGCACCGAAGCGGCGGCAGCCTTCGGTGTTGGCGACTGCTATATGGAAAAATATTGCGAACACCCGCGTCACGTCGAGATCCAGGTGCTTTGCGATACACATGGCAACCAGCTCTATCTGGGCGAACGTGATTGCACGGTTCAAAGGCGCCACCAGAAGTTAATCGAAGAGTCACCCTCACCAGTGGTCAATGCCGATCTGCGAAAACGCATGGGCGATGCCGCCATCAAGCTTTGCAAGGCCGTGGGTTACAGCAATGTTGGCACCGTCGAGTTCCTCGTTGATGAAAATCTGAATTTTTACTTTATGGAGATGAACACGCGAATTCAGGTCGAGCATCCCGTTACCGAAATGGTTACCGGGATTGACTTGATTCAGGAGCAGATCCGTGTCGCGGCGGGTCATAAACTTACCATCAAGCAGGAAGACATCGTCTTCAAAGGCCATGCGATTGAATGCCGTGTTTGCGCCGAAGATCCCGAGCGTATGGCACCGAGCCCTGGGCTCATTACTGCCTACCATCCACCTGGTGGGTTTGGTGTCCGGATAGATTCCTTTGTATATCAACAGTATAAGGTGCTGCCGTTTTACGATTCAATGATCGCCAAGGTTATTTGTCACGCCGCGACAAGAGAAGAAGCGATCGCAAAGATGGCCAGCGCATTGAGCGAATACGTCATCGCGGGCATTCATACAAATATCAGCTTTCAAAGGAAAATCATCCTTCACCCCCGCTTCAAATCTGCCCAGTACGACACCCACTTTCTGGAAGAATTCCTTCACAAAAGTTAGTAAAATTTGAAGACCCTATAATGTGGGATTGCCCCGCATTACACGCGGCGCATCAAATTTCTGGAGGCATTGAAATCATTGGACGGTGACGAGGAGAAGAAGAAGTTCGACGGAACGATGGTCGACATGGGCGAAGACTTGCTCGAGGCGACTGGCACGAACGCACAGCCCGAATCGCGGCCGGCTTCGGCAAAGTCATCAGCTCCGAGCGGGTCCTCGAAGGCACCGGTCTTCGATGTCCTTGAAGAAGTTCAACGTGGCGAAATTCTCCATGCTGAGCGCCTGTTCGACGAGGCCAAAAAAGTATTCCGAAAAATCTTACGGCGTAGCCCGGGCAATGAAACCGCGAAGAAGTTCCTCGATGATATTCAGAAGCAGGAGATTCAGGATCTGCTCGGAGGCGAGGCTCCTCGAAAACGCCTGGGAGCGCTCGATACCTCTGAAGAGGACAATCCTGCGCGGGTGGTGGAGAAGCTCGAGAAGGAGCTGCGTATCAATCTTGACCGCGCTGATATCAAGCCGGTGCCTGACCTTTTTGACAACGTGGAGGCTTTCGGACGCTATCGTGAAAAAATTCTCGAAACCTCATTTTCACTGCCCGCGCGGGACCGTATTGACCTCGGTATCGCACACCTGGAAATGGGAATGTTCGAAATCGCTCAGTCAATTTTTGAAAGTATCGTGCGGTACGATGAGTTCCGACTCTCGGGCATGTACCTACTGGGCGTCGCGCTGATCTACGGCGGCAAGGCCATTGAAGCCACGATTCGTCTCGAGCCTTTGTGCCGCGATCTGACCCTGGGCGAGGGTCCCAAGGCCGATTACATGTACCTCATGGGTCTGGCCTTTGAACGGCTTAACGACACCCGCAAGGCACGTGAGTTTTATCGCCGGGTTGCCATGCTGAATCCACGCTATCGGGATGTCCCAGACAAGCTCAAATGAAAACAAGAACCAAGGTGCTTTGGATTTTTCTCGGTACTGTAGCGATCACGGTCGGATCGCTGCTGGTATTTATTCAAAGCAAGTATTTCGCGCATCTTCTCAAGGACGTCGCGCGTACTTACATGCCGACCGACTTCGGGGTGGCTGGAAACTTCAGCGAGCTTTCGGTAAAGCTGATTCCGCCTGGAGTGGTCATCAGAAATCCGGCCATCATCCTCAAGGAAAAAAATCCGGCCGGCTTGCCCGCGGGCACGCAGCTTGATGCGCAGTATATCGACGTCACCTTTCAGTTCTTTCAGCTCGTCACTGGTGCCATCACAATCAATGCTTTCGCGATTCACGGCGCAACCCTGAAGCTCGATCTGGATGAAAGTTTCTTTGCCGCTCATGAAGCACAGCCAAAACCCAAGTTGCCGACCTCGAAGTTTTCCTGGGATTCGCTGGTGCGGTTCAATTTTCGCAGTGTCAGCCTGGTGGATTCGCAGATCGATTTGCGGGTCATGCGTGAGGGCGGAATCCCCGTGCATGTCCAGTCTTACGCGAAAGAATTGACTATTGGTCGCAGCACCGTGGACGGCATGCCCAGCTACGACCTGGCCATCGATCTGCAAAAAGCTCTGATGGAGATCGGCTCCTTCAAACATCCGGTATCGCAGTTTCAGGCAAGCATCGAGCTTTCGGCGGCAGGGGCTCAGATTCGAAACCTCGGCGTGCAGGATGGTGAACTGAATATTCATACCAGTGGGCAGATCCACGGCAATCTGCTGAAGCCCAAATCGCTGAAGTCCGATCTCAGCTATGTGGTTCGCGGACCTTTGCAGAGCTGGCTTGAGCCCGAACTGGCAGGACGCTTCGTACATCTGCCTAAAAACACGCCGCTCGAAGGTCTGATTTCGGTTGAAGGCAAAGTAGCGGGCGATATCATGGATTTCGGACATACCCTGGAAACAAAAGCCACGGTACAGCTTGAGCAGTTGCACTATAGCGACTGGAACGTGGAGAAGGCGACAATCAAGGGGGTCTGGAAGGCGCCGGTCGTTACGCTCGATTCGGCAGATTTGGAAATTGGCGAAGGTAAAGTGCATTTTGGAAAGGTCAGCTACGACCTGCACGATCGCGAGCAAACAATGTCGTTGGCGATTGATCTCGAGAATGCCGACTTTCGACGTTTGCTGGGGCCTGCGGCGCGCGCGGCCTACCCGTTGCACATGATACTCTCGGGCAGCGTGAACGCCGAAGTCACGCCGGGCCAGGAACTTGAACTTGAAGGAAGCACCGAGCTTCGGATAAACAACTTTTCGTTCGATAATCAGAAGCCCACCGAGAAACGCCCCCTGAAAGTTCTGCTCGCGATTCCCCAGCTTTCAGTGAAAAGTAAGTTTTCGCTCGACTCCGATGGCTTCGCCTTCGAGCAAATCGAGGCCATTTTGCCAAACTCGAAGCTGAAGGCCAGCGGCAAGGTCGACGCTGTTAACGGCTTCGACATTGACGTGCGCGGCCCGATAAATCTGTCTGACATTCGCAAGCTTGGGCCCTTTGATATTGGTGGTGAAGGTAATCTTCATTGGACCATCAAAGGTAAAAAGCCCAACGTTGTGTTTGGCTTCGAGGCCGAACTCGAAGACGCCTACTACCTGAATCTCAAGCTGGGCAACATAAAGGGCAAGGTTGAATACAATGACGGCAACGACCTGCTCTATTTTTATGATCTGACGGCCAGCCAGGGGCGCACCCAGTTTATCGCGAATGGCACGATCGATACCGGCGTAAGTGATGCCGCAAATATGACAGTGCAGGTTCCCAAGGGCACGATTCAGGATTTCTCCACGGTTTTTTCAGGATTCCTGGAAAAAGCCGTACCCTGGTATCCCTACGATCTCACTGGGCAGATTGCCGGCGTGATCAAAGTTACGGGTAAAACACAGCTCGATCAGCTTTCGGTCGAAGGTGACATGGAGCTTGCCAACGTCGACTACGCGCACGAAATTTTTCACAACGGCAAGGTGCATGGGGGGTTCCGGCGGGGCGCGTACATCGCCGAAAATATCGTCGTTCGCAAGAAGAACGGCATCATCAAGGGGAACCTCGTTTACGGCGCCGACGACGTCATCAAGTTCGATTTGCATTCCGACGCCATGACCACGCTGGATATCGATCGCCTCGCCAGCCTGGGAATTCCTTATCGGGCGCCGATCAGTTTTGATACCCAGGGAGTTGGCAAGCTGGGCTTGCTTAAAAGCACCTTTCGCATGAATTTTGGCGACGGGGTCATCAAGACCTATTCGGTTCCTCACACCGAACTCGCGTTCAACACCGACGGCGGCCGTGTGAAAGGCGACGTCTCGGTATTTGCCGGCCAGGTTAAGGGTCGAATGGACGTGGGCTGGGAAAAAGGGTCCAGCTCCAGCATCGACATTGAAGCACGGCATTTCAACTTTCAACCACTGTTGATTGGCATGAATACTCTGCTGGCTGACGATACCGAGCTGGACTCGGAAGTCTCTGGTTCGGCGCATCTTAAATTTCAAACCGGCGCCTTGAGTAAATTTTCGGGTGCCGTTGCCCTGAACTCTTATACGCTGCGGCGGCATGGGTACTCGCTTAATCTGGTGAAGCCGGTTGTCTTCGATATTCAGAATGGCAACTATCAGTTCACCGGACTGAAGTTCGCAGGTGACGGCACGCAGATGAGTGTCAACGGCCGGGCTCACGAAGGTGACGTCGACTATACGATCGATGGGCATTTGAATCTGGGTATCTTTGAGTTTCCCGTGGCGGAAATCGCGTATGTTCATGGTTCAGCCGATGTCGATGCCAAGGTTTTTGGCCGTGCCGATTCTCCCCGCTTCAAGGCTTCCGTAAAGGCCGCCGGCTTTGATTTACGACTGCATGCCGTTGAGCAGCCGTTCGAAGACGGTAAGTTTAACGTGGACTGGACCGACGGCTTTCTGCGCGTAACAGATGTCGAGGCCAAATTCGCGGGTGGTACAGTCAGGGGGCTGGGAACAATTCAGCTCTATCCCTACAAGGTGCCAGATCTGGACTTGAAGATGGATCTCGAAAATCCGAAAGTTAAGGTGTATCCCGTCGCTTTTGCGCGCACCTCTGGCAAGCTGAGCCTCAAAGGCACCGAGCTGCCTTATAAGGTGAAGGGCACCCTGGTAGTCGCCGAGGCGCTAATTAAGGAAAACTTCAACATCTCAGAAGGCGCGCGCGCGCTTCGAACTTCGAAATTTCTGCCACAGAAAAATGGTGGTGGTGTCGGTGACATCCAGATTTTTGATCTGGATATCGACATCGCGGCAGACCGCAATATCAAGGTGGCCAACGATCTTTTTGATGCTGAGCTAAAAGGCAACATCAAGGTGATCAATAGTGTACAGACGCCCCGAGTGCTGGGACAGGCAACCATTCTGCACGGACGTCTGCTATTCAAAGACAATTTTTTCGCCATACAAAGCGGAAATATATTTTTCAGGAATCCAGCGGCTCTGGATCCGGAGTTCGATCTTTCGGGACAACTCGATACGAAGGGCTATAAGATTCTGCTGGTGGCCAGCGGGTCGGCTTCAAATCCCAATATTACTTTCACTTCGCAGCCGCCCTTATCACAAAGTGATGTCGTGAACCTGCTCACGCTAGGCGTAACGTCGTCGGGCTATCAGAATATAGCGCGTGAGAATCGTGACGCCTACTCACGTGACGAACTCTACGGCTTGCTATTCAGCCAGTCCGGGGTGAACAAGGGTTTGCAGCAGAAGCTGGGTGTCAAAGTACGCGTGGACCAATCGACGCTGATTGCGCCCGAAAGCGCCTTTCGGCCACGCAGTGGTACAGACACGACAGAAACGGTTGCCCCCAAGGTGGTGGTGCAAAAAGAAGTCACAAAGAATCTCAATGCCTCGGTGGGTTCGACTGTCGGGGTTGGAGACAATCAGGAAAGAAACGTGAATCTGGAGTATGACCTGAACAAGCACTGGTCGGTACTCGGTACTTACGAGGATCAACATGGCTCCCAGCCGAGCCAATCGCGAACTTCCGTCGGAGCGGATCTGAAATATAAGTTACGATTTTGATGCAAATTTTTCAAAGCAATACCCGTTGGCTTTTGGCCGTATTCTTCCTAGTCTGGGCGCAGGTTGGCCCACTGGCGTCGGCAAGGGCTGCTGAACGGCGATTCAAGAATGCCGAGTTCAGCGGCTTGAACTATATTACCGCGCACGAAATTGAGGCCTTGCTGCCCATCGCGTCAGGCGACAACTGGCGCGACGAGCAAGTTGGGTCATTCCGACAGGCCCTGCTGGACTACTATTCCAAGCGCGGTTTCTATCAGGCGAAGGTCGCTATCCACGCCGACAATGCACCCGACGGCAGCGTCCTGCTCAAGATCAATGTGGACGAAGGCAAACCCTGCATCATCAAGTCCATTTGGATCGACGATCCGCCGGGCTTTAAAAGCAAGCATGTCATGTTGCGTTTTAAAAACAAGATCATGGACGTGGCTCGCACTCATGCCGGCGACCGGTATGACGAGCAGACCCTGGGTGATCGCGTGCGTGAGCTGCGCGAGTGGCTGGTGGACGAGGATTTCATTCTTGCCAACACTGACCGCGTGCGTCTGAAATTCAATGACGATAAAACCGAAGTCGACGTGGTGCTTGCGGTCGAATACGGCGACCGCGTGACCTTTGGCTTTCAGAACAGCACCGTCTTTACCCAGGCGGATCTCAATGAGATTATTGCCCAGGTGCGGGCAACCGGTCTGGGTAAGGATTTTGTTGGCGTCATCCAGCGGCGTTTTGCCGACGAATATTACGCGCGTGCCTATAACAGCGTCAAGATTGAAACGATTTTCAGCGAGCGGCCTCTTTCAAAGCATGTGACCTTCAAGTTCAACGAGGGTGTGCGCACCCAGTTGCAGGAGGTAAAATGGGAAGGTTTAATTGAGCAGAACGTGGGGCTGGCGATAAATGTTTTCGAGAGTGGCAGCTCGCGACTCGTCCACCGCGGATTTTTTGTTGAAAAGGATATAGATAAGGCCATTCTGCTCGTACTCGAGGATCTCAAATCACGAGGTTATCTTTCCAGCAAGCTCATCGCTAAAAGCATACAGCCCGTAAAGTCGCCGTCGGGAACACAACGAGTGCGGGTAGTCGTGCAAATTGCTGAAGGCGAGCAGACCCTGGTCGGTAGAAACGAGTTGCTGGGTTTTAGCTATTTTCCGGCGGATACAATTCGCGCCACTCTGGGGCTGACCGAAGAAAAGCCTTTCAATCCCTTCGCGCTCGAAGAAGGCCTGCAACGACTGCGTGGTCTGTATCTGGCCGAAGGATTCCTTAATTTTCGAATCCTGACTCCTGAAGACGACATTGTAACTTTCAGCGAGAATAACCGAGACGCCCATGTACGGCTCCGGGTTACGGAAGGAAGTCGGATTAAGATAGGAAAGATTCGAATCGAAGGGCTGGTGAAGACTCGTGAATATGTTGTCAGCCGCGAGCTGCTTATTCACGAGGGGGATTGGTGGTTGGGTCCAAGCCTGCAAGAGACCGAAGTGCATATTCGAAAGCTTGGTCTTTTTTCTGACGTTAGAATCGTGCCGATGCCCTCGACCCAGGGACCCGATTTTCGCGATCTCGTGCTGGCGCTGAAGGAAGTTGAACCCGGCTCCTTCGAGATTGGCCCCGGTTATCGCAGCGATCTTGGGATTCGCGCGTTTTCACGTTTGAGCTATAACAACATTCTGGGCAAGAACTGGATCGGCTCACTGGGCGCCGAGGTGAATCGCCGCACCAACAGTGATTATCATTTTGTGGAATATAAGTTTGACACCAGCTTCGTCGAGCCGCGTTTTTTCGGCACGCTTAACCTGTATTCTATCGGACTGAGCACGCGCAAAGAAAGCTTTCCGCCCGACTTCAACGCGGTCACAACCCAGTTCGTGACCGGCTTTGAACGCAAGCTGATTCCGGCAGTTACCGCGAAGATGTTCTACAAGCTCGAGCGCATACGCCAATTTGACGTCATTATTTCCGGTCAACCCTCGCCTGACGATGACCGCTCGATGCTCATCGGCAGTATCGTGCCCTCGCTGACTATTGATACGCGCGACAACCCGTTCACTGCCACTCAGGGCTGGCTGGCCAGCGGCCAGCTTGAATATGCGCACCCCATGCTTTCGAGCCAAAGCGCCACCAATGATTACGCACCCGCTTATCAAAAATGGACGGTTTCGGTTCACCGTTATACGCCCTTGAGCAAAGAAATCGTGTGGTCAACTGTCGCTTCGGGAGGTTTTGAGCGTTCGGATATAGCGGGGCGTGAAATTCCGCTCGTGAAATTATTTCGTCTCGGCGGTTCCAGCACCATTCGCGGCTTTCCCGAAGATGCCATCAACGTTGATACGTTTCATATCAATGGTACCTTGACGTCACTTAACTTTCGTTCGCAGGTTGATCTGCCTCTGGTAGGCGAGCTTAAGTTCGCGCCGTTTATCGACGCAGGAAACCTCTTCATCAATAACTATTTTCACAGCAATCCTTTTTTTCGGGTTGGCGCTGGCATTGGCCTGCACTACATGACTCCGGTCGGGCCGATCAACCTTGACTGGGGCCGCAAGCTCAATCCAATCGGCGGCGAGGCGCCCAACCAGATCCACTTTTCCGTGGGATTGATCTGACATGAGATTCACGCTGTCAAAAGGCTGGTGGCGCGACCTACTGGCCGTACTGGCAGTGGCAAGCTGTGGCTCTTTTCTGGCAATCTGGCGGATGAACTCGTTCTTCGATCCCTTCGACACGTCCGGCTTCATCGATTTGTTCTATCGCATTTATTCCGGGCAGCGACTCTATGCGGATTTTTTTTACAATGCCGGCCCGGTGCATCCTTATATTGGAGCCACCTTTTTTCGCATTTTCGGTCCCGGAAAAAACGCTATTTACGCCAATGGGTGCATGCTCAGCCTTTTTATGGCCGCCTATTCCTATCGAGCCGCCAAAGCCGAATTTGGAATTTTGTCCTCAACTATTCTGGCGGCGTTTGCCACGCTTTATTTCGTGGGGCCTATCGGATTTCCACTTTACGATCACCACGCGTGGGTGTTTCTGCTTGTCGCTGTCGCCTTTTTGCGTCGGGACTTCTCAAGCAATGTGGTACTTGATGCGAGCCTCAGAGGCTTGCTTTGTGGTGCAATGCTGGCGTTCTCCGTACTTGCCAAGTCAAACATCGGTGCTTTCGGAGGCCTGGTCGTCGCTGGTGTTCTGATGTTGCTGCCCAATGCAGGGCGCGCGATCTTCTGGCTTGGCTTGTCTTTTCTACTTTGTATAAACGTGATTTTTTTCGTGCTCGACACGCCTTTCGAGTTCTTTCATACGAATTTTGTAGAGTACGCCACGGTTTCGCGGTTGGGACGCTGGCGCGAGGGCATTTCTCTGATTCATGACGTGCCCTATGTCATGGTCGCCCTGAGTGGTTTGACGGTCGCACTTTTGGGTGGCGCCAACTATGTGCGGCGCGAGCGGCGTGACTTCGTCATTCTGGCCGGCCTGCTTGCGACTTCAGTGTTTGCCACGTGGACTGCCTCGATGAGTTGGGATCTCAACGTATTCGTCCTGGGCTTTGAGATCGTGTTGCTGCTGTTAGTTGTTCGGCGATTACCCAGCGGCGAGCCATTGAGCGTCGAAAACCGTATCCACCGCGTTAGTTTTGTTATGGTCAGCGTTCTGGCAGGAATCATGGCCATTACTGGAATCGAAAGAAGCGGGCACCTGGCATTCTTCAAGGATCGCCTGCCGGTTATTTCGAATATCGACTATCGCATTAGATCCGCCCCTATGGCTGGCTGGGCCTGTCACCGTTACTTCTGCGAGGGGATGGACGATACCGTCGACTATCTTCGCAAGCAGGTGCCGCAGAAGGACTCGCTCTTTGTGTTTCCAGACCTGACGATCATTTACATGCTCACGGGTCACGAAAGTTATCCCGGTGCGCCCTATCAGTTCCTGCTCAATACTCTGCCGGCCCCGGGAAAGGCCACCATTTCTTTTTTGAATCGATTCAGTGAGCACCCACCCAAGTGGATCGTCCTTCATACAGTAAGCTATCTGCCAACCCTCGCGGTTGACTCCGGCCTGCAGCTCAGGTCGCTGCTTCTCGACAAGTACATCGACTCCAACTATCGGCAAGTCTGGTCGGATAAAAGCAAAGAGTTCTCGGTATATCTTCGTAAAACCAGGGAAAGCAGTCGTCGTTAGAGCGCGGCCAGACTCATGAACTCGAAGATCAGCGCCGAGGCCAGCAGGGTCGTGATTTCGGCATGGTCGTACATCGGGGCCACTTCCATGAGGTCGAAGCCGATAAACTTCAAGCCGCGAAGCTGACGCACGCAGCTTAAAGCTTCATAGCTGGACAGTCCGCCCACGACGGGCGTTCCGGTGCCCGGTGCGAAGGCCGGATCAATGCCGTCGATATCGAAGCTCAGGTAATACGGGATATCGGGATTCAGCTTGTCTAGCACGCCACGCATGCCGTGGGCGTGATACTCATCCATCGTCAGGTGCGTGATACCTTCGTTCTCATCCCATGACATCTGGTCCACGGAAGTCAACGGACCGCGAATGCCGATTTGAAAAATGTTCTTTCCATCGAGTACTTTTTCTTCGATCAGCCGGCGCACTGGCGTACCGTGGTGAAATTTCTCGCCCCAGGCCTGGTCGGCCGTATCGGTATGAGCGTCGAACTGTATCAATCCAAAACGTTTATGTTTCTTTTTCATCGCACGCAAAATGGGATACATCACCGAATGGTCGCCGCCCATCGCGATGGGCAGCACGCCGGCCTTCAAAAGAGTCCCGTAATCTTTTTCGATGATGTCGAAAGTCTTTTTGAGATTGAGCGGATTGCAATTGATGTCGCCCCAGTCGATCGCGCTCAGCTTTTCATAGAGGTGGCCACCGTGAATGGGGTTCACGTTGCGATTCATCACTGACGCGTTGCGGATCGCACGCGGCGCAAAGCGGGCTCCAGGCCTATAAGTCGTTCCTCCGTCAAAAGGAATTCCGAGAATTGCCAGGTCCACACCCTTCAAATCCTGGGTGTGGGGGAGGCGTGCAAAGGTTGCAATATCGCCAAACCGTGGACTTAATAGGGGATTCTTCGGGGCGTGGCCTTTGAGTTTTTTTGACATGTGCGTGGATACTAAATTAAAAAGGCGTTGACTTCAATGCAGGTATTGAGTAATTCATCCCGTCTATGTCAACGTATTTTGAGAAGAATATAGATCAGAACAAAAAGTCTTGGGTCCTGTTTGATGCTAAGGACCAGGTCCTCGGTCGGCTTGCCACGCAAGTTGCTCGGGTCTTGACCGGGAAGCACAAGCCGACGTACACCACGCATGTTGATGCCGGTGATTTCGTTGTTATCGTCAATGCTGATAAGATCGCTCTTACCGGCAAAAAGTGGGCGGATAAAACCTACCACGATCATTCGGGCTACATCAGCGGCTTGAAGACAAAGACGGCAACCGAAATGATGATTCGTCATCCTGACGAACTCCTTCGCCGCGCAGTTTGGGGTATGGTCAACAAGACCAAGCTCGGAAAAGCGCAGATGACGAAGCTGAAAATTTACGCTGGTGCAGAACACCCGCACAAGGCGCAGAAAGTTGCGGTTTATGCCGCGCCCAAGCGCACCGTGGCTCGTCCAACTCCGACGGCCTCTAAA
Organism: candidate division WWE3 bacterium; assembly: GCA_038231515.1. Taxonomy (GTDB): domain Bacteria; phylum Bdellovibrionota; class UBA1018; order UBA1018; family UBA923; genus JACQAX01. The sequence continues at coordinate 24,622 of JBBRLF010000005.1, read as the reverse complement.
AAAGCAGCAAAGTAAAAGAGAAGGTAACTAGATGGCTACAGCAGCAGCAGCAAAAGTTTTTCACGCAGTCGGCAAGAGAAAGACGGCGTGCGCACGCGTTTATATGACTCCAGGCGACGGCAAGATCGAGATCAACGAGCGCGGCTTTGAAGAATACTTCACTCGCCCGACCTCTCGTATGGTCGTGATGCAGCCGCTTGAAATGACCGGTAACGTCGGCAAGTGGAACATCACCGTCAACGTTTACGGCAGTGGCCCTTCGGCTCAGGCCAGTGCAACGAGACATGGTATTTCGAAGGCTCTCCTTGATATCGACGTAGCAATGCGCGGCGTATTGAAGAAGGCTGGCTTCCTCACTCGCGACAGCCGCGAAGTTGAGCGTAAGAAATACGGTCAATCCGGCGCACGTAAGCGCTTCCAGTTCTCGAAGCGTTAATCGCCCGAGTTCTGTTCACAGTTTCCAAAGGCCCAGGCGAGCAGATCGTCTGGGCCTTTTTTTTGCCCTGAAGAAGGGGCGGGTAAACAGCGGTCAGTCCAACTGCTGTTTACCCGATAGCGTGGTTGTGGAGCGAAGGGCAGGATCTTCGACAGCGCGACAGCCGAGTCGGTTGACCTGGCATTGACCGCGCCATTGCGAATCAAAATGGGGAGCTAGCGGACACGGTGCGTAGAGCAATTGGTGTGCCAGTAATTTGGCGCTTCCTGAGCTCGGTTTTGTGCTCAGGATCGACTGTGCGGCAGCTGACTGCGCATTACCGGTGTCAGGTTGATCCTTGGTGGATTACAAAACCGTGTTAGAATTTACACATGGTATGGACCACCTATAAAGAGAAGCTCAAACGGCTTTCAGAAATGGTGGTCGATGCGCAGAAACCCATCCGTATTCTTGACGCCATCAAGTGGCCTCATTCCGTTGATGAACAGCTTCGAAAATCCAAATTCAAAGAGATGCCGAAGATTGACAGAGACTATTATCAGAGTCTGACACTCGGATATGATCCTCAGAAAAAGATCGATGAATTCCAAAGCATCATCGGAGACATCAAGCTGCAGCTTGGAGAGTCTGACGAAATTGGTCGAATGATGAAGGTCAACTGCGAAGAGTATCAGGACGTCTGCCGCATGCTCATGAATCGCGGCACGAAGGATTTTCACACCTACTGCAAGAAGCTTTACGGCTCGCCCAAAGACACCTTTCAGGACGAGAAAACCACGATTAACGACGTGGCTCAGCGAATGTACGGTATTCTTTCGATCCTCGATGATGACGTGCTGGGGGCTGACTATCCCGAAGACGTCAGTGCGGAAGAGACTGTGAAGTCGCTCAATAAGAAATTTGAAAACTATTTTACGGACAACCCGGTACGCGCCAAGCTTTCGGACGGTATTCTAGCCGACGCGGCGGCCGGCAGTGATACGGTGAAAATCAAAGAAGGCGCGATGTTTTCGCGTCGCGACATAGAGATTTTAGAGGTTCATGAAGGCTGGGTTCACGTGGGAACGACACTCAACGGCCAGAACCAGCATATCTGCCGTTTTCTTGCCAAGGGCCCACCCCGCATGGCCTCGACGCAAGAGGGCCTGGCCATACTCATGGAAATTTTTTCGTTCGTGAGCTATCCACGTCGCGCGCGCACAATCAATGACCGCGTTTTGGGGATCGACAAGGCTGAAGACGGGGCCAATGCGATTGAGCTGCTCGAATTCTATCGAACAGAAGGGTATAGCGAGGCTGACGCGATCAACAACGTCAAACGGGTCTACCGCGGCGGGTTGGTCCAAGGTGGCGCCCCGTTTACAAAAGATATTGCATACATCAAGGGATTCATTGAGAATTACAATTTCATGAGAGCGGCTATGAGGGCAGGCAAGCCCGAATACATCCCGTACCTGTTTGTCGGGAAAGTGCATTCGAGCGACGTGCCACTCTGGTATCGCAAACATAAAGAGGGAATCATCGACCCGCCGATGTATCTGCCGCCCCAGTTCAAAGACCTGAATGGGGTTGCGGTGTGGATGAGTTTTTCGAATGTGTTCAACATGATCGATATGAAAAAGGTTCAGGAGTATTTTTCTAAAATCTTCTAGGAGACTTTGTATGAGCAAAATTTATTTCATTTTATTGGCGCTGGTATTGAGTCTTCCTCTATCGGCAATGGCCGCGGTGCTGGCGCATGTGGGCGATAAGCCGATTACCGACGAGATGGTAAAAAGCGAATATGACACGATCTCGGGAGATCAGAAAAAATCGATCAACGAAGATCCAGCCACCCGACGCAACATGGTCGACAACGCGATCAACGCTGAAATTCTGGTGCAGGCCGCGAAAAAAGCCGGCTTTGAAAAAGACGAGGAATATCGTCACGCGGTTGACCGCTTTGAGCGGCAGTTTCTGGCCTCGAAGTTCATGCAGAAAGCCGTCGAGCCGAAGCTGGGCCGGACCGAGCTGAAGAAATTTTTTGAAGGCAACAAGACCTTCTTCGACAGCACGCAGGTGTGCGCCATGCATATTGTGGTGCAGGACGAAGCCGAGGCAGTCAAAATTCTGGCTCAGGCCAAAGTCAAGGGCGCGAAATTCGAAGAGCTGGCCAAGAAGAGTTCGCTTGATCCGAGCGTGCAGGAAAACAAGGGTAACCTTGGCTGCTTCACGCGCGATAGAATGGTGCCCGAGTTCGCCGCCACCGCCTTCAATATGCGCAAAGGCGAAATCAAAGGTCCGATTCATACCATGTACGGCTTTCATGTCATCAAAGTCTACGACATCAAGGCAGGCAAGGTTCCGGGCTATGAGGAGATCGAGCAACAAGTTAAAGAAGTTTATCGCAATAAGCTGGTCAGCGAGCTGATCAACGAGTTGCGCGCCAAAGCGACGATCAAAATCGAAGAAGCAGAAGTCAAAACTTTCAAGCTTTGAACCGGGTCACAGAATAAGAAAAAGGCGGTCGGATCAGCGTCCGACCGCCTTTTCTATTTTACAGCGAGCTGTTTTTCAGGCCGAAAAATCGCGGGCGTTGATGCCGTATTTCTCGAGCTTTCTCAAAAGGGTCTTCTTTGGAATGTTCGCGTGAATGGCCGTCTGATTGATGCGGCCCTTGAATGCTTTCAAAGCGTTGATCAGGAACTGCCGTTCAAACTCTTCCTTGTTGGCCTGGAAGTCGAGCTTGCCGATGTCGAGCTTGAAGCCAATCGGAGTCATGCTGCCAACCACGGCCGTCAGATCCACGTCAGCATCTTCGCCTTCTTCCGAGCTGAGGGCCTCATGTCCGGCAGCGGTAAGGCCAGCGGGCATTTTTTCAGCGGCAGCCGGGCGTGCCGAGGAAAGCGACAGGCCGGCGATAGTTTCAGGCATCGCCTGTGGCGTGATCTCGTTGGTGGTTTCGATGACGAACGAGTGTTCAATGACGTTCTCAAGCTCACGAATATTGCCTGGCCAGTTGTAGCTCTTAAGCAACGCCATGGACTGAGTCGAAAATCCCTTGATGTTCTTGCGATGCACCAGATTGAACTTATCCATGAAGTAATGTGCCAGCGACTCGATGTCGTCTTTGCGCTCGCGCAAAGGCGGCAGGAAGATCGGCAGGACGTTCAAGCGATAAAACAAGTCTTCGCGGAACTCGCCCTTTTTGATCATCTCTTCGAGGTTGCGGTTGGTGGCGGCGATGATGCGCACGTTGACTTCGACCTCGCGGTTGGCGCCCACCGGCGTGAATTTCTTTTCCTGCAACACGCGCAGCAGTTTTACCTGCATGCCGGCCGAGACGTCGCCGATTTCGTCAAGAAACAGGGTGCCGCCGTCGGCATACTGGAACTTTCCGATCTTGCGCGAATCCGCACCGGTGAAGGCGCCCTTTTCATGGCCGAAAAATTCGCTCTCGATCAGATTCTCGGGAATCGCCGAGCAGTTCACCGTTACGAAACGTTCGTCTTTGCGAGGGCCGTTGTAATGCACGGCATTCGCGACCAGCTCTTTACCGGTTCCCGACTCACCGCGGATGAGTACGGCCGTGTCGACGCGCGAGAGCTTGTCGATCACGTTGAAGACCTTTTTCATTTCCGAGCTCTGGCCGACAAAGGTTGTTCCGCCCGGCAGCTTCACGACTGGCGCCGAAAACGAGATCGACTTCACCATATTGTGGGCCTTCAGTGCCTTGTCGATCAGATAGACAAGGTTTTCGGCTTTGATTGGCTTTTCGAGGTAGTTGTAAGCGCCTTCGCGGGTCGCTTCGATGGCATCGCGTACGTTGGCGTAAGCCGTGAGCATGATCACGATGATTGAAGGATCGTAGGCCTTGATTTGCTTCAGGGCTTCAAGGCCGCTCAAGCGAGGCATATTCACGTCAAGTAGTACCAGATTGTAGTTGCCGGCGCGCACCTTGTTTACGGCTTCCTCGCCGTCCTGCGCCTGATCCACGAGATAGCTCGCTTCGCCAAGAGCGCTGGTTACGGTAAGACGCAGGCCACTGTCATCATCGACAACAAGAACTTTAAACATATGAATTGTCTCCTTTGAATAAATTCCGTTCACCATCTTGGTCAGCGGAGGGAATCGCGCTGTTGAGAATTTCAGTTTCGTCGAGGGGTAGCAGAATGCTGAACATGCTGCCCTTGCCTTCGACCGACTCGGCGGTGAGCGTGCCGTTGTGCAGCTCAACGAAATATCGGCTAAGGTATAAACCCAGGCCGGTGCCCTTGGTGGTCATCGTGATGTCGTTCTTGGGGCGATAGAATTTTCCGAACAGGTGATTAAGGTCGTTCTGGCCGATGCCGTGGCCCGTGTCGGTAACCGTGATTTCGAGGAAGCCCGGCATTTCGGTCGACTCCCGGGACTCGATCGAGATGCGCGCCTTTTCAGGTGAGTATTTCAGGGCGTTGTCGATCAGGTTGCTGATAACTTTGGTAATGAGCTGCGCATCGATGCGGATCGGGAATAGCGGTTCGAGGTCCGTGTTGATCGTAATCTGCTTGGCGCGGGCTTGGAACTCAAATTTCTGGATGCAGTCTTCGATGATCTTGTTTACGTCTTTGGACTGCCGCGCAAGCTCAATTCGATTCGATTCAATCTTGGCCAGCTCCAGAATGCTGGTAATGAAGCGATTGAGCTCGTCGGTGCTGCCTAGAATTTCGGCCACCAGCTTGGGGTCCGCGCCGGACCGGCCCAGCACTTCGGCCATGCCCTGAATGCGGGCAACCGGGGTTTTGAGATCGTGGGTGATCAGGCTCATGAAGTTGCCCTTGAGCTCTTCAACCTGCACGAGCACTTCGTGTTTCTTCTGAAACTGCCAGCGTTTCTTGTATTCCATGATCAGGCGGTAAGGCACGAAGACGTAATAGGCGAAGAAGATACCCAGCAAGGGATGGGCCAGGCAGATCCAGATCGCGCCCCAGCGAAAGGTAGCAAGTGCGGCTGCAATGATGAGCAGGGCGCAGAGTGTGGTGATGACTACGCCGCGAATCGGGCTGGTGCGAAACACCATGGCGATAATCAGGCTGGTGAGCAGAAATGTGAGAAAAATGTCGACGGTCTTGGACGCCTTGATGATTGCGTTGTTATGGATGAGCGTTTCGATAATGTTGGCGTGTACCGTCAGCTTGGCGTTCTGAAAAACCGTGCGCGAGTAAGGCGTGTAAACGTAGTCGCTGGAGTCTTCTTTGGTCTTGGTGCCAACCAGTACGAGTTTGTTGCGAAATACCTCGGGCGATATTTTGCCGTCGAGCACGTCTACCGCGCTGACTTCGGTAAAACGCTCCTGGTCGTCTTGCGTCGGATTGACGTAGTTGATCAGGAAGAAGTTCGCGTCGACATCGGGCATGTGATAAATGCCGCGATATTCGCTGGGCGCCATTTTACCATTGATGAGGCTTGCAAGCTGAACGTGCAGCACTGGCTCGTCATAAATTGAGAAAAGTGCGCGACGCGTGACCTTGTCTTCGGCAAAGGTGGTGCCGTCGGTGGTGATGCGCGCCACGCGATGGGGCAGCTTGCTGAGGGGGAACGGCGGCACGACCTCACCAGTTACGTCGATATCGGTACCCAGCATGACCGGAGTGCCTGAGGCGTAAAGGGATTCGGCGATCTGCACGAAAGTTTCAGCAGGGTTTTCAGCCGGCTTGCCCGTGTCCGGCGCGTCAGCCGTGATGCTGTCGTTGAAATTTATGAAATACGCGATCGCCTTTGGGTTGGCTTGGCCCAGAATGCGTAAAAGCGCGACGTGCTGACGAATCGAAAGGGGTGAAAATTCATTGAGGCGTTCGACAGTCTTGTCGTCGATTTTGACCAGCACGGTGTGTTCAGCCATGGCGTGGTTGCCCTTGTGGCGCATGCGGAAGTCGTAAAGATGAGCTTCGAAAAGGTTCATTTCGAAGTTCTGAAGCACGAACGTCAGCGCCGCGCCGGCGCCTAGCGCCAGCAGCATCAGCTTTACGCTGGGAGATTCGAGTAGTTTCTTCAGACGTTCGACCATTTTCGTACCTGCTCCATTGGACAGTCCAGCGCCCATTGAGCAAGGGGTATGCCATTCTGACACCGGCAGGACAAGCTTGAAATGATTGCCTTATTTGACCCAACCATAGCCGGTGGGAGTTTCGAAGGTGATTAACTTTTCGTCACTGCGTAAGAAGTGCCACAATGCGCCCATACCAGTTTAATGCCTGTTACAGTCATCGTTCGGGGCGGTGTTGGGCAGGAAGACCTCATCATATACCAGCTCGGCTGGGCAGGCGGACTTGGCTCTGAGACCGCTTGTGCGGTCAATCTTAAGGCGTTCAAGCGAAGGGTCAGGCGTCGGGTCGGGGTCGACGAGCTTGCCCGGCTTGGCGGCGGCAAAGAAGCGAGCCCAGGTGGGCAGGGCGGCGCCAGCACCCGTAAGCAAAGCCGGCGATTTGAACTTGCGGGCCGCTACGTCGTCTTCGGAGTCTGGAGTCTTAAGTTCGTCGAAGCCGGTCCAGGTGACGGCAACCAGGCCCTGCGAAAACCCCGCAAACCATGCGTCGCGGGAAAAGCTCGTGGTACCGGTTTTTCCGCGTGCCGGCTTGGAGTACCCCAACGCGGGCATGAACTTGGCGGTGCCCTCTTTAACGACCGAGCTGAGCAGGTCGGCCAGAAGATCCACATACTTCGCATCGAACTCCTGGCTTGGATTGGCGACGTCCTTGATGATCGTTATTCCTTTTGCGTCCACGACGGCTCGCACTGCCGTCATGTCCAGGCGTTCACCGTGATTGGCCAGAGTAGTATATACGCGCAGCAGCTCCATGGGGTTGAGGTCGACCGACCCAAGTACCAGCGATGGAACATTTGGTAACGCTTCGGTGATGCCCAGCTTGTGCGCAACATCGATGACCCGATCAATACCGACGTCGATGCCGATACGTGCCATTGGGATGTTGATTGAATTCGCGAAAGCCTCGCGCAAAGTGATGTGGCCGCGATAACCTCGTTCGTAGTTGCGAGGTGACCAGCTTTTTTTTCCGTTGGGAAACCGATACGTCCAGGGCTCATCGTCAACCATATAGGCGCCGGTATAAGGCACTCCTTTTTCATCAGTGCCTTTTAAGAGTGCGGCGAGATAGGCGATGGGCTTGAACGTGCTGCCTACCTGGCGCTTCATATTAAGGACACGGTTGAAGGTGGTTTCGCCGTAAGAGCGGCCGCCCACCAGCGCACGTACAAAACCGGTTTTAGGCTCGGCCGCCACCAGCACGCCTTCAAGCCGCAGGGGCCGAACGATCTTGAAGCGAGTTTCAAGATCGTGAACCGTCGAGGCGACCGCCAGATCGGCGCGTCGCTGCAGCGGCAGGTCAAGCGTGGTGAAAATTCGCAGACCGGCCGAACTCAGGTCGCCAGCCTCACTGAGCTCCGGGGCAGGCTCCTCGGAATGCTCGCTTAAAACCGCGTCCACTTTTGCCTTCACGTAGTCGACGAAGTACGGAGCGCGGTTATTCGTGAGCGACAGCGGCGCAAAGACAATCTTCTGAGCCAGCGCTTCTTTCAAATCATCTTTCGTGATGACGTCTTGCTCGGCCATTTTTTTCAGGACGACGTCCTTGCGCGCCAGGGCATTTTTGGGATGCTTGTAGGGGGAGTATACCGCCGGCCCGCGGATTACGCCGGCGATGAGCGCGGTTTCGGCGAGCGTAAGCTTGTCGAGTTCCTTGTTGAAAAAGTAATGGGCGGCTTCGGAAACACCGTGCACTTCGAGTGCGCCGATCTGGCCGAAGTAAACTTCGTTCAGGTACTTGGTAAGGATAACCTCTTTTTCCGTGGTCCGGTCCATGAGATAGGCCAGAATGAGCTCGCGTAATTTTCGAAATAGGGTTTTCTGGCGGGTTCCGAGCAGGTTTTTGACCAGCTGCTGGGTAATCGTGCTGCCACCCTGACTTAAGCTGTGGGTTTTGAGATCGATCCAGAGCGCGCGCGCCAGGCTGCGCAGGTCAAAGCCGTGATGTTCATTGAATCGCTGATCTTCGACTGCTTTGATGGTCATGCTGACCATTGCGGGCATATGCTCCCAGTCGACGTAATTCCGGATCGTTTTGTTGGACCCCGAAAGAGTTGCCACCGGTGTCGGCTCGATCGTGACGGCGTCGGCCGGCTTGCCGTCGATGGTAATACCTTCTATCCGGTCGTCCTTGAGCGAGACGGCTACGGCCTGATTTGTATCTGCACGCGTCATGGGATCGGGGTCCATGCTGGTGCCGGGATAGTCGAAATGCCGGCCCTTCCACTCAATGTGGTCGGGAGTTTCACGAAATTCTATATGCAGGTCCTTGAGTCGTTCTGTCAGGAATGAATAGGCGTAAATATCGCCCTTTTTAAGCAAAAATACGTCAGAAAAGATCGTAGTGGGCTGGGACTGCGGTGCCTGACTCATCAGTATTTTAAGCTCTGGCAACAGGACGAAATCGCAGTAATACACGAGTGCCGCGAGCGAGACCAGACCCAGGGTAAGGCCCCATCCGAGCATCTGGATCAGCAATTTTCGTTTTTGTTCACGTCTCATTAGATGTTGTCTCGCTTGACTAATTTATATAGATAGTGTGACTTCAGTAAAACTAAAAGGAAACATCTCGATGAAGCAATGGATCAGCGTAGCGCTTTTGATTGTCGGTTTGAGCGCAGCTACTGGTGTAAAGCAGGCTGACGCTGTTCAGCTCGATTGGAACGGTCAATTTTGGTTTGAGAACCATTGGCTTAACAACTACCAATTGAGCCGGGCTACGCCAGGCTATGACGCTGATCGCAACCTCGTCAATCAGGGTGGCCAGTATGTTCCCGGCAACGGCGAGAAGAATACGGTCTGGTACGACGTTTTCTTCAAATTGAAGCCAAAGCTGATCGTGAATGACAGCCTTACCATCAAGAGCGAGTTTCATGTCGGCAGCCCCCTTTACGGCTTTTATGGCCGTGGTTATCCCTCGACCGGCGACGAAAAATTCAACTTCACGGGATCGTCGAAGGACAGCTTTGCGATCGGTGCACAGCGGTACTGGGCAAACCTCGTAACGGATTTCGGTACTATTGAGCTGGGACGTGCGCCGCTGCACTGGGGTCTGGGCGCGATTTGGAATGCGGGCGATAATCTTTTCGACAAATATCAGAGCACTGGCGACATGGTCAGATTGACCAGCAAGTTCGGTAACTTTTCAATCCAGCCCGCAATCGTGAAAGTTGCGATGGGGAACAATGTGTCCGGCGCTCAAGATGCCACGGGCAATACGATTCAAGGTAACGACGACGTCACCGACTACGACTTTGCCGTAAAGTACGACAACTCCGAAGAGGAGTTCGAATTTGGAATGCTGTGGACCAAGCGCACCGGTAATACGGCGCAGCGCAGTATCTTTTTCAACAAACAACAGACCGGGTCAACCCGCATCAACTTCAGCATCTTCGACTTTTATTCCCGCAAGAAATGGGGACATTTCTGGTTCGGCGGCGAGTTGCCGCTGTTCAACGGCAATATCGGCGCAATCGACGGCTCCAACGAGTTCACCTACAAGACCTTTGCCGTCATGTTTGAAGGCGGTTACTCGTCTGATCTCTGGGATGTTGGTTTGAAGCTGGGACACGTTCCTGGTGAACAGCCGACTCAGACCGGCGATAATACGTTTCGCGCTGTTTACCTCAATAAGGACTACAAGCTGGGTCTTTTGATGTTCAACTACAACCTGTTTGGCTTGAACAACAACAACCCGGATACGACCTCGTCTGCCAGCCTCAAGAGTCCCTATGATAATCAGATCGCGAACGCGAACTATCTGGCCATCAACCCGCAGCTGAAGCTGGACAAGTGGACGTTGAAGTCGACGTTTGTCATGGCTTTTGCCAGCAACACGGCTCAGGCGGGCAGTAACTTTTGGAATAATGACCAACGTAAATTTTTCCCCGCGGTCAATAACCAGTCTTCGTTCATGGGCTGGGAAAGCGATCTGGGTGTTGCGTTCAAATGGGATGAAAACGTCGTGGTTGGCTGGGACTTTGGTGTCTGGTTTCCTGGTGGTTATTTTCAATTCACCAACGATCCAACAACGCCGAAGATCAACACGAGCATGATGTTTGGCTCGGTTGTGAAAGCCGGGATCACTTTCTAATCGCCTGTTATTGCAAGATAAAGTTCGAGAAGAACATGTCGGTGATACCGCCCACTGGTGCCAGCGCATTGAATTCGCGCATGAGCTCAGTCTTGAGCATGAGCTTGCCTTGAATCGTATTGAGTTCGGTAAGCTGACGGTGGCCTAGTGCTGCGATGAGTCGATCTGTGAAGATGGCTTTCTTAACCTTAACGATATTCGCGACCTCGGCATCACGACATTCCACGGCAAATGCCACCGTTGCGTAATGGGCTTTACCCGAAGTCATGGCGATATTCACGATGACTTGATCAAAGGCGATCGTGGCGTGTTCAAGCGGCGGTGATGGCTTTTTGACAGCCTCGGCCGCAGCTTTCATCTCGGTTTCCTCGACGACAACCGGGCGCTTGTAAATCAGCTTGGTGTAGACCATGGCGCCCAATGCGGTGAGCACCAGCAGCGAGTTGACCAGGACAAGCAGGGTTTGCGTGTCGGGTAGCTTGAACTTGGGTTTGGCAGGTCCTCCGCCCTCATTGCCTTCTGCTTTACTCATTCCTTTTAATTATAGAGGGTTTTGGCGATCTGAGAAAATAAAAAGGCGGAATGTGCCCGAAAGCACATTCCGCCTGGAATTGAGCTTAAATGCGGAACCCGACTAGATGCGGACTGCTTCGTAAGGCAGACCCAGGTCCTTTGCGACTTGGAGATAGGCAACCTTGCCGTTGTACACGTTTACGCCCTTGTAGAGCGCGGCGTCCTTGGCAATGGCTTCCTTGAATCCGATATCGGCCAGCATCAGCGCGTACCGCAGCGTCACGTTCGTGAGCGCGTAGGTCGAGGTGCGTGCAACAGCGCCCGGCATGTTCGGAACAGCGTAGTGAATCACGCCGTCGACCGTGTAAGTCGGGTTGTCGTGGCTGGTAGGTTTGATCGTTTCAATGCAGCCGCCCTGGTCAATCGCGATATCGACGATAACCGAGCCGGGCGTCATTTCCGAAACGAGTTCCTTGGTCACGAGCTTCGGAGCCTTCGCACCGGGCAGCAAAACTGCGCCGATGACCAGGTCCGCTTCGCGAACCGATTTTTCGATATTTTCGAAGTTCGAGAACAGCGTCTGAACGTTGCCGCCGAAGATCTGATCCAGATATTCGAGGCGCTTAGCACTGACGTCGAGAATCGAAACCATGGCGCCCATGCCGGCCGCGATTTTCGCAGCGTTGATGCCGGACACGCCGCCGCCGAGGACGGTGACCTTTGCGCGAGCCACACCTGGGACGCCGCCGAGCAATACGCCCTTGCCGCCGTTGGCTTTTTCGAGCAGGTTTGCGCCGATCTGAGTCGACATGCGGCCTGCAACTTCACTCATTGGAGTGAGCAGGGGCAGCGAGCCGTCTTCGGGCTGAATGGTTTCGTACGCAATCGCGATCACCTTGCGCTCCATGAGGGCCTTGGTAAGCTGCGGTGCGGGCGCGAGATGCAAATAGGTGTAAAGAATCTGGTTTTCGCGCAGAAGATTGTACTCTTCGGGCAGGGGTTCTTTCACCTTAACGATCATCTCGGCCTTGGCGTAAACTTCTTTGGCTGATTCGACAATCGTCGCGCCGGCCTTACGAAAATCTTCGTCGCTGACGCCAATGCCGTGACCGGCCGAAGCCTGCACGAGAATGGTGTGACCGTGGGTCTTGAGCGCCTTCACGCCCGAAGGCACGAGGCCAACGCGATTTTCGTTATTCTTAATTTCCTTTGGTACGCCGACGATCATTGAGAACCCTCCTGATTAGTCGTTCGCCTATCCGGTAACGGTCAAGCCGTCATAAGCCGGATACATGTTTGGGGGGAGCGAACGCGCAAACTTTTTATATTCAATCTCATGGCCCATGTGAGTGAAGTAGGTTTTTTTCGCACCTATTTTACTGGCAAGAGCCAACGCGCTTTCAATGTTCAAATGAGTGGAATGAGGGTCTGGACGCAGGCAGTCAAGAACCAGAACCTTCAACCCTTTTAAATACCTGAAAGTGCGGTCAGGAATATAGCTGCAGTCGGTTATGTAAGCAATATCATTGATGCGGAAGCCCAATACGGGCAGTCGGCCATGGACCAGCTCAAGCGGCTGTACGGCAACTCCCTTAATTTTTATGCGCTTTTTGATGGGTAGTAGCGCCAGCATGGGCTTGCCGCCACCCTGCTGAGTCTCCTTAAAGATGTAGTCAAAGCGATTTCTCAGCGTGTCGAGGGACCATTTGTTGCCATAACAGGGTATCGAGCGGGCCATCAGATAGTTGAAATTTCTTAAGTCGTCGACCCCATGAATGTGGTCGGCATGAGGGTGCGTGAATAGAACTGCGTCGACCCAGTGGAGTCGTTCGCGCAGGGCCTGCGCGCGCAGGTCGGGTGAGGTGTCGATGAGAAAAACTTTGTCTCCGGATTGAACGACCACGCTGGCCCGGGTGCGTTTATTGCGCGGATCGGAGGATTTACAGACGCCGCAACGGCACGCCAGTAAGGGAACGCCAGCTGAGGTTCCACAGCCCAGTATGGTGATGCGCGTGCCCTGGACCGGCTTGGGCGGGGGCACGGTTGGCCCAGAGGGCCAGAATTTTGGGGGATTATATTTAGGGTCCATATACGTTGACAGTGCAACGGATGCTCTCCTAAAATTTAACGTCATGCAAGCATTGGTGACGGGCGGTAGCGGCTTCATCGGCAGCGAAGTTATTCATCAGCTGATCCAGCAAGGGGTCGGCGTGCGCGCGTTGCTGCGCAAGACCAGCCCTCGTTATAATCTTCAAGGTCTCGATTATGAAACCGCGTTAGGCGATCTTTCTGACCTGGAGTCGCTCAAACAGGCCGTCAAGGGTGTCGACTATGTTTTTCATCTCGCCGGCTCCATTCAAGCCCGGAACCGGGCCGAGTACTTTAGTCAAAACTGCATCGGCACCGGCAATCTTGCGCGGGCCTGCGCCGAAGCGAATCCCCAGCTTAAACGTTTTGTTTATGTCAGTAGTATCGCCGCCAGTGGACCCTCGGCTTCGTTGACGCCACGCCAGGAGTTCGATGTCGAGGCACCAGTTTCCATTTATGGTGCAAGCAAGCTAGGGGGCGAGCGCGAGCTGATGCATTGGTCTGAAAACTATCCGACGACGGTGGTGCGCCCGCCGGCGGTTTACGGGCCGCGTGACAAGAGCAACTTCGAGTTCGTAAAGGTGATCAACAACGGCATCGTTCCGGTGCTTTCGAGCAAGCAACGCAACGGAAAAAAATACTACAGCGTGATTCACGTCGAAGATCTGGTTCGCGGCATCGTGCTTGCCGGCTTGGCACCTGACCAGGGACCGCGCGAAGTTTTCTTTCTTTGTGGCGATGGGATTTATACCTGGAATGAGCTCATGGCTTCGATGGCCGAGGGCCTTGGAAAGCGAACGCTGAAAATTCCCGTACCAGGTTTCGCCCTGACCGGGCTGGGCGCGATGTATACCGCGGCAAGTTGGCTGATGCAGAAGAACTATCCGCTTTCGCTCGACAAGCTCAAAGACCTGCGTGCCGACTATTGGATATGCTCGAACGAACGAGCAAAAAAAGTGCTGGGCTTCGAGCCAAAATGGGATTTGCGCCGGGGTATGGCCCAGACCATCTCGTGGTACCGACTGAACGGCTGGGTCTGATGCTAAAAATGCCGTGGCTGGCCGTGGTCTCTCTGCTCGTCATTGGATTTGCAAGCTTAACGGGCTGTGCGCACGCCATTAAGCCCGAACAACGCGGCTGGCGCCCGCAGTTCAAGGTGCATCGTGATGTTTTCGCCAATGGCCTGACGGTGCTTTTTGTCGAAGACCACTCCACGCCCGTGGTGAGCTATGCCAGCTGGTTCAAGGTGGGCTCTGCCTGGGAGAAACCGGGCGCAACGGGAATCGCGCATCTTTTTGAACATATGATGTTCAAGGGCACTCCGCGCTACTCGGCCAAGGGATTTTTTGAGGCGCTGGAAAGCAAGGGTGCGGTGGTGAACGCCTTTACCCAGCGTGATGCGACGGTATACTATGAGGTAATCGCGTCGAAATATCTTGAGCTGGTCATCGACATGGAGTCGGATCGTCTGGCGCACCTGGTGCTGTCGCAGGCCGATCTCGATTCCGAACGCCAGGTCGTCAAAGAGGAGCGTCGCCTGAGAGTGGACAGCAACTTCGGCGCGCAACACATGGAGCAGTTGCAGAAGCTTGCCTTTCCCACACACCCCTATGGCTGGCCCGTCATCGGCTATCAGGAAGATCTGGACCGGCTTTCGCTTGACGAATGCCGTGATTTTTTTCACAGCTATTACCAGCCCGGCAACGCCGTGGTCACGATCGCGGGCGACTTTGACTACGAGCAGGCAAAGCGGTGGGTTGGAAAGTATTACGGCCCCATCGAGGGGCAGCAGCTGCCCGAGTTGGAGCTGAAGGCCGAGAAAAAGCCGGGCATCGAAAAGCGTCTTGAGATCACGCGGCCGGTAAAGGCCGAGTCGCTGCTCATCGGCTATTATGTTCCCTCGATGTACAACAGCGACACGGAAAAACTCTCGATGCTCGCTTGGGCACTGTTTGGCATGAATAGCAGCCGCGCCACGCAAAGACTGATTCATGAGAAGCAGCTTGCGCTGGGAGTTTCCGCTGATGCGGCGTTTGAACGGTTTCCTTACCTTTTTCTGGTGTCGGCTGATTTCAAGACCGGGCAGGCCAGCGGTCCGGCCGAAGACGAGATCTATAAGATTATTGAAGACGCGAAAATAAACCTGCTTTCCGAGGCCGAGCTATCGCGTGTTAAAAACGGTCTGATCTATGCCACGGTGAATGAGGGAAAGTCGCCGGTGGGCATCGCCAGCTGGCTCGCCTCTGGTGAGTTCTACTGGCATGATCTCGAAAAAATCTATTCCAAGCTGGACGTGTTTTACGCGATGACGCCCGAAGATCTGCGCGACGTTGCGCGCCGCTACTTGAACAAGGATAATCGCGTCGTCGTTCTGATGAAGCCCGACGAAAAGAAGGAGTCCGGGAAATGATGCGCAGCTCGGCCGGCACGATTGGCTTGTTGCTTGCGGCAGTCGTGCTGGCTGGCCTCGCCGCCCCCAAGTCTCTTGTTCCGGCATATGAATTGCTGAAGACCCGGAATGGCGTACCCGTATATTTCTTCCCGAGTTCCAATATTCCCCTTTTTGAGGTGCATCTGAATTTCGAAGGCGGGAGTGACCTGGATCCGCCGAATTTGTCTGGCATGGGAACTTTTTCGGCTAATGCGATTCGGCATGGCATTGCTGGAATGAATGAGGACGAGATATCGAGAAAGCTTGATGATGTCGCCGGGGGAATCGAAATCAACGTTGGCGAGGAGGACACTGAAATATCGAGCTTCGGACTCAACGAGCACTCCACCGCGATCAATGCATTGCTTTTCGAAGAGCTGGCCCATCCGACTTTTCCGTCCGGGCCCTTCGAACGTCTCAAAACCAATCATATCGACAGTATCGATCAGCTGCCTGATTCGCCAGGTACTCTGGCCACTCATGTGCTGGACTCGGTGATTTTCAATGGTACCGCAAAGGTGCGGCCGGGGACGGGCCTGCGGCGTGACGTCGTTCGCATTCGTCGCGAAGCGGCGCGCTTGTACTACCCGCGCTTGGTTCGCACGGATCACCTGAAAGCCATTGTCATCGGCGGTAAGGATCACCGCGAGGTTCTTGAACAAGTCTTGCGTGGTATCGAGAGTTTGCCTTGCAGCGCCTGTGGGCTGAAAATTCCAGCGCCTCGAATCTGGAACTTTCCGGCTTATCAGGTGCCCATGGGTAAGGTGCTGCTGATTCCTCGCACCGGAATTTCCGAAGCACATATCCGCATGGGTTTTCGAGGACCGCGCAGAAATATTCCGGAATATTACGACCTGCGCGTGGCGGAGACGATCTTGAGCGGCCATTTCGCCTCGCGGTTGAATTTGGTTATTCGCGAAAAATTGGGCCTGACTTACAATATCGGGGCAAATTTTAATTTTGGGTCCACCACCGGCTCTTTCGTGGTTTCCACCTCGACCCGAAATGAAAAGGTGGGGGAGCTGATTGTACAGGTCAATAAGCTGCTGGGAGCTTTTCTCAATGGCGAGATTTTGGATCAAGATGTTCAGATCGCCAAAGATTACCTGGCGGGCTCGTTTCCGCTGGGTTTCCAGAATATGTACGTCATTGCCGACAGTTTTTTTAATGGGTTGCTCAATGGCCTGGCGCCAACTTTCCTGGACGAGTTTCAGGGGGGCGTCGCGGCCGTGACCACGGTAAGTTTGCGGGCGGCCCTGAAAAAATATTTTCTGCTGAGTCAGATGAAAACTATCGTGGTCGCCGATCAGGCCGGCGTAGGTGCGGCGCTTGGAAAAGAGAAGATCGGCTTTGTCGTGCGTAAGGCGCAGGATTTTCTGTAGGCGCCGTTTAACTATCGCTTAATTATTGGGCAGGTTCTAATTGTTGGCGATAGAGCCGGCTTTGGATTGGGCGCGCTCCATTGAGCATTTTCCGTCAAAGTAGCCGCCGAACTCGATGCAGATGCTCGGCGACAGAATTTCGCCGACAACCCGCCCCGTGCCGGTAATGACGACTTTGGTCAGCGCGCGAATGTCGCCGCGAATGAAACCGTCGACGACGATGACGTCCCCCTCGACCTTTCCTTCGACCACCCCATTTTCGCCTACAATCAGCTCACTGCCTGGGCCGCCGCGCAGCATGCCGCGCACATAGCCTTCAAATCTGGTGTAATCCGTGAACTCCACGGTCCCCTCAAAACGGCTGCCCGAAGTGATGAGATTGATATTGTTACGTTCCACTGGAGTCTACCTCGTGCATCGTATTGATCAGCAACTGACCGTTGCGGGTAAAGATCAGAATCTGAAAATGCTGGGCATCGCCCTGAAACTGGGCATTAACCGCGCGAAAGCGCGCAACCTGAAATGTCTCGCCCTTTTCGAAGTCGACCAGGTAAGGCGAGGTGGCGTTGAACGCATTCGGATAAGCATAGAGGCCAGCTTCGCCACGTGCGAGCACAATGATATAGCCCTTTTCGGTGGACTCGCCTTCATGCGCGTTATGCAGCTCGAAGGTCAGCGTCGAGGTCTTGTCTTTGCCTTTGGCTGATTTGATGTTGGCGATGGTGACCTGATTCTGGTTCTGGGTGCGATCGACCACGATTGGTGAAAAGAGGGCCAGGGCGGGGTTTTTTTTGTCGATCTCGCGGGGGGCGGACTGCGCGGCCGCCGCATTCTGCAGCCGGGAACGGAGCTGGTCGACTTCGTCTTTCAGGGCCCGGTTCTGGGCTTCGATGGAGTTGCTGGGTACGGATGATTCATCTTCAAAGGCGGCATGAGTTGCCGAGGTGGTTTGTGAAGTTTTTGCCCGCGCCGCTAGGTAAAATCGGACGGCGGTTCCGAGGCTTAGAATCAGGATCAGGCCTGCCAGCACGGCAAGAAACATAGTTCTGTAAATCATTCGGGTAGTTAACGCGACGCTTCGTGGAACGCGGTTGTCTTTGTAAAGGACCAATCTGATATCCGACATGTTCTAAACATTGAACACTGCTCAGTTTTTGAAGTCAACTTCCACGAGCCCACTGCCGATAAATCAATTGATGAGAATTATCGTCATCGACAGTGACAAAACATTTACCACGTCGTTCAGTCAGCGCTGCCAGAAGCTCAGCGTCTTCTGTCAGGTCATTCCCGCGCTCCAAACTGCGTTTGCGGAGATGAAAAAGAAACCGGACGACATTGATCTCGTGCTGATATGCAGGGAGCTCGCCGGCGGACAGGACGGAGCCGCTCTTGCGCAGATGATGCGCAAGGATCCAAAGACCGCCGATATTCCCTACGTTCTCATGTCGACCGCCTGGGGCAAGCCGGAATTCGCAAAACATCAGAAGACCGAGTTCGGTGCGAACGCCTACTTCAGCAAAAAAAGTCCGATGACCGAGCTGGAGTCCACGATTGAAGCCGTAACCGGCTTCAAGTTTGCCGCGCCGGTAGCCGGCAGCAAGGCCGCCTCTACTGGCGCCACCAGCCTCAATATCAAGCTTGAAGCCGCGAGCGACGTTGTAAATATCTCGGAAGACGTGCCCTCTGACATATCGATGGCAGAGCCAATTTCACTTTTCGCCGATGGAGATGCGCCGCCACCGGCGCCGTCCAAACCCAGCGGTCCCATGATTCCACAAGCTGTTACCGGCGGGGCAGTTAAAAAGCCGGCTGCTCCAATCCCGAAAGCTGCCGCACCGCAAGCGGCGGCGCCTCAGTCAAACGAAATTGATATGGGCGGCGCGACCAGCTCGGGCATCGAGTTCAGCGTGGGCGGCGAAGACGCGCCAAAAATTGAAACGAACGCAGCGCCTGCCGTGCTGCCTCCCACCTCGGAGGCATCGGCTGGCGGCATCGAAATTAGTCTGGGCGGAGATTTCGAAGTCGAAACGTCGAATGCGCCCCCAAAGGCCGCGGCACCAGCCGCCAAGGTGGCGGCACCGCCGGCCAAGGTTGCAGCACCGCCCGCCAAAGCTGCCGCGCCCGCGAATTCGAGCATAAATATTCCCACCCCGGCTGCTGAAGTCCCTCTAAGCGATGGCAGCTTGTTTGCTATTGATCTTTCGGCTGGCGATGAAGTACCGGCCGAAGAAGTTCCGCCGCCAACTGTTGCGCATTCCGTTGCTGAGGCTGCTCCCGAAGCCGGCGCTGCGACAGGCCTTACGTTGTCGCCCGAGGAAAGTGGCATTTCGTTGAGCGGCGAGGTAATGGCGACTGAAGCGCCGCTGGTTGAAGAGCCTGCGCTTGATGCCGCTGTCGCGGTTTCTGAACCGCCGCTTGCGCCTGAGCCATCCATAGGTTCCGAATTTGCGGTTACTGACGAGCTGGCTTCGATGGATCTCGGTGCTGGTGTGGTCGAAGCGGCTGAGCTTGCCGCAGCACCACCACCTGTCCCGGTTGCCGCCCCCGTCTATGCGCAGGAGAACTCTGCGCCGCCTGTAAGCGAGGAAGAGGCGGCAAAAGACCTGCCTTATCTCTTTGCCGGCGGAGCCGCTGGTCTGGCCGTCGGGGCAAGTACCCACGGCCGCGACACGACCATGACCCGGAGCGGATTCAGTCCGGCCGGCAGCGGGCACGCCCGTGGTAATGGTGATGTCGGGGGACCACTCTCGGAAGATGTCGAGACCCTGAAAAAATATCTTACGATGCGGGAGCAGGACGTTTCGGTTCTCACCGCGCAGCTTACTTACGCCAAAGAAGAGCTCGATAAGGGCGAAAATACCATCAAGCGCCTTTCGATGGAGAACGAGGATCTGTATCACCAGATCAACGATCTTAAGAAGCGCGTGGAAACTCAGGATCAGGAACTGCAGCATGCGGGCAAGAGTCGCGAAGGCGAAGTCGAGCAGCTGCGTTTCGAGGTCAAAACCAAGATTGATCGTATTAAGTTTGTCGAAGACCGCCTGAACGATTCCGCTCAGCAGTATGAAAAGCTTAAAGAGCGTGTGCGCCTCGATATCAGAAAGATCCGTGTCCGGGAAAAGGAACTCGAAAGCAAGCTCGAAATCTTGAAGAAGGACAGCGAAACACTGATTGGCGCCCGCGAGAACAAGATTCTCGAGTTGAAGCGAAAAATCGACCTGCTCGAATTCAACTACGACACGCTTCAGGATAAAAATGACATGGAAAAACAGAATGTCGTCAAGGCCAACGAAAAGATCGATCGGGTTCTCAAGGTGCTCAAGCTTGCACTTGGTGTGATCGAGGCCGAAGGCGATCAAGGCACGTCGTCCGACTCTTCGAAGAGCCCGGGCAGTCACGGTGCGGGCGCAAAGGCGGCATAAGTGAATTCAGCAACGCCTAATGTTCTTATCGTTCAGGGCGATTCCCGTGAAACCGAAGTCGCGATGGAGCTTATTCGCGACGTGGTGCGGGCGCAGGTTGACTCGACCAATTCCGGTGAGCGTGCGCTGGAGCTGGTGTCGCGCACGACTTATCAGCTGGTCATTGCCGAATGCGGTGGCGGTGAGATCGACGGTACCACGATTTTAGAGCGGGTGAAGCGGGTGTCGCCTGCGACCAGCGTGATTCTGACTTCGTCTTTTGCCACGATCGAAGAAGCCGTCAAAGCAATGCGAATGGGTGCGGAAGAGTACTTCAAGAAACCATTCAACCCCGAACACTTCAAGCTGGCGGTGCGCCGGTGTCTGGATCGGCGGGCTTTGTACACTGGCGATCAGGCCGTAAGCGGCCTTATGATGCTTTTGAACGCCTGCCAGCTCGTGTCGGGTTTTCTTGAAGAGGAAAAGATTCTTGAGACGGTGACGGGCTATCTGCGTCGCGAGACAACGTGCAAAGGCATTGCGCTATTTCGCCTGGCTTTGGGAAATCTGGTGCGGGTCGACACCTCTTCGGATCTCGATGCGGACGTGGTTGAGGTGATCGTCGACGGGCAGAATATCATTCAGGCCTGCCGTGACGAAAAAGTTCCGGTAAAGGTCGTGCCGGCGTCGAGTGGTGCGCCAGAGATCGCCGTTTTTCAATTTAAGTGCGTCGGCGAGGCTGAGTATTTCGTTGTCTGCATTGCCCCGAACTGGACCACGCCCTACGAAGAGGTGGTTTCGAGATTTCGGCTTTTGCAGGCACAGATTCACATGACCGGTCGTAATATTTACAACTATCGCGGCGTGCGGCATCTGCTGTATCTGGATGAGCCGACCGGGCTTTATAACACCCGCTACCTGCATTTTTGCCTCGATCAGGCCTTTGAACGTCGCGACAAGGCCGGCGACGGCACCTTTTCTGTGCTGTTTCTGGATGTCGACAAATTCAAAACCATCAACGACCAGTACGGGCATCTGGTGGGCACCAAGCTTTTGCACGAGGTCGGACAGATTCTAAAGACCGCGCTGCGAAAAGCAGATGTCGCCTTTCGCTATGGTGGTGACGAGTTCGTCGCCTTGCTCGTGGGCGCTTCGGCCAGTGTGGCCTGCAAGATTGCCGAAAAAATGCGCTCCGATATCGAGGCGCACAGCTTTCTGTCCAGGGAGTCACTCAATATCCGCCTGACGGTAAGTATTGGCGTGGCCAATTGTCCCGAGCATGCCAACAGCAAGCGCGACATCATCGAGGCCGCTGACGGGGCCATGTATGCCGTAAAACGAGCCAGCCGCAACAAGGTGTACATCGCCGAGAAAAAGGCGGCATGACCGCGGGACGACGCAAGCTGAAGCTCGTCGTCAGCGACTTTCACCTGGGGCGCGGGCGGTTCTTCCGCGACGGCTCACGCAATATTCTGGAAGACTTCAACTATGACGATGCTTTCATCGCGTTTCTGCATTTTTACTCGGGAGGTGAGTATGCCGAAGCCGATGTGGAGCTGATTCTCAATGGTGACATCTTCAACCTGCTGCAGATCAACTATCGTGGTGTGCACACCTATCTGATGACCGAACGCATTGTGCTGGATGGACTTCAGCAGATTGTGCGGGGACATTCCGAGTTTTTTAAGGCGCTCAAACGCTTTGCTTCGATTCCCGGACACTCATTGGTTTACCTGGTGGGTAATCATGATCAAGGCATGCTTTTCGAGCGCCCACGCCAGTATCTGCGCGAAGTGCTCGAACATGACATCACTTTCTTCGACAGCCATTACGAGTTCGACGGCATACACGTTGAACATGGGCACATGCACGAATGGCCCACGCGCTTTGATTCCCAGCGCTACTTTGTTTCGCGCGGGCTGCCCGAGCCGATTTTGAATCTTCCGTGGGGCTCGCTGTTCGTGGCGGAGTGCCTGCCTAAAATTAAAATGGAACGTCCTTACGTCGATAAGGTGAAGCCGTTTTCGACGATGCTGCGCTGGATGCTGTTCAATGACACGATTTTTGCGTTCAAGACGCTTAGCCGGCTGATTCTATTTGTGCTGGATAGTCTGATCTTCAAGCGGCGGTACCGGTACTCGGGCCTGAAGGCGACACTGAATATCATCAAGGAGGTCACGGTATTTCCGACCTTCGATCGCGAGGCAGCCAAAATTCTCGAGGCCAATCCCGAAATTCATGCCGTCATCATGGGGCATACGCACGTTCTTCGCTATCGGCAGTACCGTGAGGGCAAGGAATATTTCAATATTGGCACGTGGAACGAAGCTACCAGCCTGAGTGTCGAGAATCTGGGGACCGTGGTGAGCCTGACGTTTGCGCTGATTGAGTATCCCGAGGTGGCGCCCGACGTTGATGTGGCTACGACGCACGATAAGACGGTGACCAAACCGAAGATCCGCTTGAAAGAGTGGAAGGGGATTTGGAGGCCCGAGATCGATGCGGCCATCTGATTTGGTGCTCGTGGTTATTTGGGGCTTCTTCAGTATTTGGATTTGGGGCAGTAAGACGGTGCATGCGCAGCAGGCGTCGCCGAAGGCGACACCGGTATCGGTACCCGTACCCGTAACTGCACCTGCACCAAGGATTGTATCTGTGCCTGTCTCAGTGCCGCAGGCGGTTGCGAAGCCGGCTGCCGTTGCGGTCAGGACCGGACCGCCGACTTGCTCGGATATTTCGGCTAGCACTGATGGCATTGCCAGTACCGGGACGGTTAAGGTTCCCACGACGCTCGACGCTCAGAACTCTTTTAAAGAGCTCACTATTTTGAAAAATATCAACCGGGAGTTCGCCGCGGACAAGGTGGAAAAGTATGTCCTGGATCCCCGGCTGGATATGGCGTCACAGGCACGGCTGCTGACTGAATACCGGTGCTTTGGAACCTGGAAAAGACAGCATGAGTTTTATCGTAAGGTACTGCGTGAACATACGTGCGCTTACATTCGGCATCGTGCCGCGAGTTTGCTGGAGTTCGATTTGTGCAACCCCGATACGGTCAATGCGCTGGTCGCGGCTGATGGGGTAATCATCCCCATGCAATGCGAATATCTGGCGATGCGCGGGTTGCAACTGCTGCTGCGCTCAATCGAGCGGGTTCGCCTCAAGCTCAATCCCAAGCTGAAGATTACCGGCATCCTGCCCACCATGTTCAACGCCCGCACCACCCATTCCAACGAGGTGCTGGATGAAACCCGCCGCACGTTCGGCGATAAGGTATTCGATGTGGTAATCAAGGACAGCGTGCGCTTCAAAGAAGCGCCCTTCAATATGATGTCTATTCTCGATTTCGCACCCAACCACGAGGGGGCGCAGGCGTATCGCAAGCTAGCGGAGGTGATTGTCAATGGCAGTTAAACGTGCCTCGATGCGCGGCAAGGGCGCAAGCATATTCTTTGGCGATGATGAGGAGCAGACACAGAGTGAGGAAGTATCGAACTCTGAAACTGTGGAACCTGTGTTTATTACACCACCAGTTGCTCCGCTAGATGAGGATGAACCAGCAACTTCCAAACTTTCGGAGTCGCACAGTGGCAGAGTTAATCAGGGTGAAAGTTCGCAGCGTAGTAGTGGCAGCGTCGCTAACTCTGAAACTGCCAGAGTTGCCAAGTCCGAATCTGCTAGTCGTGGGCAGAGTAGCAGAGTTTCAGAGTCGCAAACTGGCAGAGTTGCGGACAATCAAAGTTTGTCGAGGCGAGAGCCGGGGAGAACGCTACCCAATAACTCTGCAACTTCCAGACTTCCACACTCTGGCACTTTCCGAACTGGCAGCGGGCCAGCGCGTGAAGGCAGTCAGCGGGCAGAGGCTGCTCCGAGTAGTAGACAGAACTTGCAGAGTTCCACAGTTGGCAACTCGCGCACTGGCGGAGTTACCAACTTCAGCGCGGCACCCGCCAGGCGTGAAGGGCAGCGCGGCACCAGCATTGCTGATGAGACCCGCGCCGAGTATATCGCGGACTACGCTGAGGAGCAGGTTAGCGTCCCGACAGGGCAGCAGAGCTCGTTCTCCGAGTTCTACAGCAGCGGCGAAACCCATTATCTGATGCTGGAGCCGCTGGCTACCCGCCTGACTACCGAGCAGATGGATCGGCTCAGTAACCTGGAGCGGCGCATCCACCAGGGACGGCGGCGTAAGGAGCCACGGGTGACCAAGAATTCGA
>JBBRLF010000004.1:0-46517 GCA_038231515.1 candidate division WWE3 bacterium | reverse complement strand
TCGGTAAAATGCGCTTTGTCAGCTCGCGCACTGAAGCCGTCATGTCGGCCATTCGAGTGGCGCGCGCCGCCACGGGCCGCAGCAAGATTTTAAAATTCGAGGGCTGCGAGCACGGCCACGCCGACTCGATGCTGGTGCGCGCAGGTACAGCTGTGCCCGGCGTGCCCATTGCGGTAGGCCCCGACACCCTGGTCATGCCACTCGACGATCTGGCCAGCGTGCAAGCCGCCCTTGAGCTGCTGGGCAGCGACATCGCCGCCGTCATCATTGAACCGCTGCCCGCCAGCCAGGGGCTGCTGCTGCCACGCCTGAATTACCTGAGCCGTCTGTGCACCCTGGCTCATCGTGCCGGCGCAATGGTGATTTTCGACGAAACGGTTAGCGGCTTTCGAGTAGCCTTCGGCGGAATGGTACAGCACACGGGCCTTGAGCCCGACCTGGTCATCTATGGCAAGGTTCTGGGTGCGGGCTTTCCGCTGGCCGCGTACGCAGGACGAACCGAGCTGATGAAACAGCTGGAACGCACTGAACGGCTTGAGCCCGAAGCCGCCAACTCCGTCAGCGTTGCCGTAGGGCTGGCGTTACTGCGCAAGCTCGAGCGCGACGACCCTTACAGCAGCCTTTCGACGCAAACCGCCGCGCTGGCCACGCAGCTCGAAGCGCGCTGCTCGCACCTGGGCCTGCGCGTGCAAACATTCGCCTCGCTTTTCTGGCTGGTACTCGAGGTGGTGCAGCGAGGTGACGGCGTGGCACGCACACCGCAGGATATACCAAGTGGCCAACGCGCCCGCTACGCTCCGCTTTGGCGTGGCATGCTCAAGCGGGGCTATCTGCTGCCGCCGCAGGCAACTGACGTCGCGTTTACCTCGATGGCGCACACCCCAAGTGACCTTACCGGCTTCGCCCACGCATTGGCCGACACGGTGAACGAAACCTGCAATGGACGGTGATTGCAAAAGACAACCTTCATCCACAGTCAGGCGCCTGGCTTGTGCTTAGGCTTTAGCCGAGCGCCCGGCACGTACGTTGCAATTTTGACCGCGACAACACAGGCAGCACTCAAGAACGAACGCTAGATTACGAAAGGGTCCTAACAATGAACAAGTACCTCGTGATGATCGGTTTAGTTGTTTCAGCAGTAGCCAGTGCACAAGTCCTTCCACCTTATCAGACTGGTCCGGTGCCAGTGCCTCCTCCCTTTTTGGGCAAGGGTGGCCAGGTTAAGGGCGGACAGGCCAAAGGCGGACAGATCCTGGGTGGCCAGGTTAAGGGTGGTCAGGCCAAAGGCGGACAGATCCTGGGTGGCCAGACCAAGGGCGGACAGATGAAGGGTGGCCCTGCGCTTGGCGGACAAGTTAAGGGCGGCCAGATCAAAGGTGGTCAGGCCAAGTACTGATTTCTTACCGACAAAATTGTTTTAATCCGAGAGGAGAAACGCTGACCGTGTTTCTCCTCTTTTTTTGTCTCCCACCGCCCCGGCCGTCGCGCCAAACAAATTACATTCACTTCATTAGGACCTTCAGCACAACATTTACTTCATGTGACAGACCTGGGTTTTTTTCCTCATATGCCCTGCAGGAGGATAACTGAACATGAAATATTTCATTTTGATCGCACTTATGGGTTTGGGTTCAACGGCTGCACTCGCGGCCAGTGCTCAGACGGGTTCTATTACTGACGAAAACGGCGGACGTCACGAACGTCATGACATTCGCTTTGACTGTCACTTTCGCTCACGCATCAAAGCAGGCGTTGCCTGCGAAGCGCGTGGTGAAGTCTGCATCGACCGCCACAATCACATGGGCATGCTCGGTGAAGACGGTCGTTGCGACAGCAGCGGAGGCGGCCGCAGCCGTTTGCGCCGCAGCCTGAGCATCAGCTGCAACGACGGCTACCATGATGAAGACCGGGCATTCGGCTGGCTGACTCGCAACGAAGGTGACCGTTTCCGCGACCGCGACGAGCTTGTCATTCAAGCTGAACGTTTCGGCCGCGAAGAAGGCGCTCTCGCTGAATCGCGCATCCGTATCTACGACGTGCGCCTTCGTAACGACCACGACAATCATCGTGGCGTCGTCAATGCGTCTGTAACCGACGAAGATCGCCGCGATCGCGACGACGACCGTTGGACTGACGAATTCGACGCTTCGTTTCACCGCGACGGCTTCATCGGTGGCCCATTCTGGGGTCGCTGCCTGCTCAACGTGGAACGTCATCGCGAAGACCGTCGCGAAGAGCCAAAGCCAGAACCAACCAAGCCATAATAAGGCCTAGTTAAAGTTACTGGAAAAAGAAGCGCGGACTCTTAACGGAGTCCGCGCTTTTTATTTGTGATGAGGTAGACTTCAGCCATGTCTACCCTGCTGCTCATCCTGGTATTGGCCGCAAATTCCGCCCATGCTGCCAGCTGCCCCACCGACGCGGCCAAACGCCTGGCCTCTATCGAAACCTGCCTGACCCAGGCCGCACGTGCCTCACACACCTGGGCGTTAACCTGGGCTGGAGTGTGGACCGTGGCCACCGTGGCGCAAGGAACACTGGCACTCACCACACACGAACACGACAGCCGCGTGGACCTTACCGTGGGCGCCGCAGCCGCGGCTGCAGGCCTGGTACCCACGCTGCTCTTTCCACCCACTGTAATCGACGCCCACGCGCGCCTGCTAGCCATGAAAGAACAGCACACCGATGTTTGCACGCAGCTCGCGGCCGCCGAACAGCTGGTCGTCGAAAGCGCCGCCGACGAACGGCTGAGCCGCAGCTGGCTTGCCCACACGGGCAACGTGCTTTTCAATGTTGGAGTCGGCATGGTCCTGGGTGTAGGCTTTCGGCACTGGTCTGCCGCAACGTTAAGCATGGCTGCGGGCATTCCGCTGGGCGAGCTCATGATTTTTACCCAGCCCTTTCAAAGCGCCAAACTTTTGCAGCTCACACTGGTGCCGAGCGACGGCGCCTACGAGCTGCGGCTGGCTTTGGCGTTATGATGGCCAAGTTATCAGTAGACCAAACGACTAGCCTGCGCCTGCCATAAACGGCATTGCGCTCACCTGCACCAGGCGCTAAAAGCAAATCGCATATGAGCAGATTTCGAAAATTGGAAGACCGGTTTCAGCTTCAAACCGAACAGTTCTGGGAGCGCTTGCTTCGCACTGAGCGGTCTTTGGCTAATCGACTTTTAATTGCCACTTCAATAGCCGCCCTGGGGTTCCTGCTCATCTCTCTGCTCTATTTTAAAACAGGCATCTATTATTCGATGGTCACTATTTTTGCCACGGCTTTTGTCACATTATATGGCGGGCTGATTACCGGTCTTTCTCTCACTTTTATATTGGTGCTGGCTGCGGACTATTATTTTATTCCCCCTACCGGAAGCGTTCTCGATAACGGTGAAAGCATAATACATTTCCTGATCGTCGTTGGGTTTGGTTTTATCATGAGCTTTTTGAGCGCCTCACTTCGAGTTTCCTTTTGTCGTACGTTACTGGCAAAAAAAGAGGCAGAGGCCGCGAAAAACGAGCTGGAGAAAGCAATTCAGGCCCGAGATGAAATGGTGGGAATCATCTCACATGAGCTCAAAAATCCACTAACTGCGCTGCAAACCGGCACCATGCTTATTCAGCGCATGCTGCCACCCGACCCCCAGCTCAAGAACGTCCTGACACTCGTCGAAAGACTTATGCCCTCGGTTCAGCGCATGAATCATCTGATCTCGGATCTGCTCGACGTCACGCGCCTGGAAGCCAAGGCGCTAAGAATGGAACTGCGCGTCTGCGATCTTCTTGAGGTGGTGCAGGAAGTCGTCAAATCTCAAGAGGCGTCTGCCCAGGTCAAGCTGGTCGAGCTCAAGAGCGTCATTCCAGCGGAGTGCCAGCACGCCTAATGCGATCCAGAAAGAATGAACCAGGTTCTGATCAATCTGGTGAATAATGCCATCAAGTTCACGAACACAGGCGGCTCGGTTCGCATTCTAGCCAGCAAAAAAGATCAGGCGATCGAAATTCAAGTCGTTGACACGGGCAAAGGAATCTCCAAAGCCCACCTGCCTCATGTCTTTGATCGTTTTTGGCAAGCAAAGGAAACCGCCATTCGGGGTACCGGCCTTGGACTTTCAATTGCAAAAGGTCTCATTGAAGCACAAGGCGGTAAAATCACGGTGGAAAGTGAAGTGGGTGTAGGCACGAAATTCTATGTGACCATCCCCATTAGCGATAAGACGCAAAACGATAGCTGACCGGCTCGTCTCTTGCAAAAAGCATTGGCATGACGACCAAAACCAATTCCACATTCCTGAAAAAAAATAAAATTATCTGCATCACCATTGTCGCGCTGCTTGTCGCGTTCAGGCTCTACCTTCCGGTACTCGCAAAAAATCACATCAATGCGCTGCTAAACCAGGACCCACTCTATCGTGGGCATATTGAAGCCGTGCGCATCCACCTGTGGCGCGGAGCCTATAGTCTGATAAGTCTGAACATCAAGAGAGTAAAGGGACAAGAGCAGTTCCCGCTGATCTCGGCCGACGACATCGACATCGGCCTAAGCTGGAAAGAGCTTTTGCACGCCGCTGTGCGCATGAAGCTCGAGGTGAAAAATCTAATCGTGAATATTGTTGAAGAAAAAGAAGACGGCCGGAAAAAAGTCGCCCTAGGCCGCGACACCCTGGCAGGAAAGAAACAAGAGGCGCAGGACTGGAAAGCGACCTTCAAAAAACTCGTCCCAATCGATGTCGGTCGGTTGAAAATCGAGGGGCAGAGCATCCATTTCCGCGATCTGACATCGAATCCGAAGATAGACCTTTTTCTGGATCAGCTCGTAATTCACGGGGAAAATCTAACCAACAGTGAAAAGATTTCAAACAATCTTTTCGGAACGGTCGATCTTCACGCCCGAGCAATGAAAAGCGGAAAACTTCACCTCGTCCTCTACACCAATCCGCTGGCGAGTCCGCCCATGCTGAAGGTAACCACTCAGCTCACCGGGCTTGACCTGACTAGCCTGAATGATTTTTTCACGGCTTACGGCAGCTTCGATGTGAAGAGCGGAACCATGGATGCTTATTCTGAAATCGCCACCGCCGATAATAATGTCAAAGGTTACGTCAAACCCATCATGAAAAACCTATCGGTAGCAAATCTCAAAAAGGATGTGAAAAAAGGCGGTGTTATCCATGCGACCTGGGAAGTCCTTGTCGGGGCAATTGGCGGCATTTTCAAAAATCATTCAAATGAGCATCAGGCGGCGCGAATCGCCTTTGAAGGAAGTCTGGATGACCCCGAAACCAGCAGCTGGGAAACACTCAAAAGTGTCGTCTATAATGCCTTCATCAAGCCAATCAGCCCCACGCTCGAACATTCTGTCGGTCTGAAGGACGTGAAAAAAGGACATAAGAGAAAATCGTGACCTGGAGCGCGCCCTGCTTAAGCAAATGAGGCGGAATTTCCAGCTGCTCGCCCCGACATCGGGTCAAAATGCCACACCACTTGGCGCAACTCGCATTCGCCTCAGACAACTGTCCTGGCATCATACCTGCAAATCCCTCGTCCAGAGGAAAATAAAAATGTACAACTTCACGGCAGTTATTTTTACCAGTTTTTTAATTTGTAGCGCACCAGTCCTCGCAAGCAGTGCCCCGCCTGTGGCGCCCGACAACTCGAAGATGAATCAACGCGACACCAACTCCGACGAGCTTACCGCCGCTCAACAGGGCAACACCCAGAGCGACGTTGAGATCAGCCGAAAGCTAAGAAAAGAGCTGGTTAAGGACAAGCGACTTTCGGTTTACGCCCACAACGTAAAAATCATAACTCAGGATGGCGTAATTACCCTGAAGGGGCCAGTACGCACGGAAGCCGAAAAAGCCCTGATCGAAGCCAGAGCCGGCAAGATTGTTGGCTGCCGACATGTCGAAAATGAAATGGATGTCAGTCCCAAACTCTAGCTCTCCAAACCTCTTATAAAAGGAATTTTACAATGCTTAATAATGATGACTCGAGCTCTGGTTCTACACGTAAAAACTCCCATACGGTCGTATATGGAATATATGGCAGTCGCACCGCCGCAGAAAACGCGGTCGATACTTTGAAAAGCGATGGGTTCGTCAGCTCTGACGTATCTGTTCTAATGACCGACGATACGAGCACCCGGGATTTCGCTCACGAAAAACACACCAAGGCGCCCGAAGGTGCTGCTGCGGGCGTCGGTACCGGCGCGCTACTGGGTGGCGCGCTGGGCTGGCTGGCTGGCATCGGTGCCCTGGCTATTCCTGGTGTCGGGCCTCTGATCGCCGCAGGCCCAATCATGGCGGCAATGGCCGGCGTGGGCGTGGGCGGTGCGCTTGGCGGCATCACCGGTGGATTGATCGGAATGGGTATTCCCGAGTACGAAGCGAAACGGTACGAAGGAATGGTCAAAGACGGTGGCATTCTACTGTCAGTTCACACACAAAATTCCGATCGCGCCAAACAGGCAAAGACGATATTGGAAGACACTGGCGCGCGTGACATTTCGGTTACGACTGAAGCCAAGGGAGCACCGGCCTCGAACTTTCGCCTGCGAAACGCAAACGTAAACGAGCACTCGACCCGCAGAACCCTGTAACTCATAATCCCGCGAAGGACCGCTGCCCTAACCAGGGGCGGTCCTTTGATTTTCTTAACGGCACACAGAATTCCATCGATTTTCGACCGGTAATCACTTACCTATAAAAAATGAATTTATCTCAAGCGTTGCTTCTCTCGCTCGGGGTGATGAGCACACTGATTGGTATTTCCGCTCACGCCACCATCCTGCCGTACAGCACCCGCACGCGGGATTTTTCGTCCTGGACCCCGTCCACTAGAGGTGACATCAATACGATTGGAATGGCCGGCGCAACGGTGGCTACACCTATCAGTATCAGCGCAGCCGAAGGTAACCCCGCCGGTTACGGAATGCTTACGGGTAGCATTTCGGCGCAGATCAACAAGATCAGCCTTGGCGATACAAGATTGCAGCGCTCGGGCGAACCTATCGATAGCAGTCAGTGGGGCCTTGGTGTTAGCCCTTCGCATCAAGGTTACAGTCTCTCTTATTACTCGCCGCAAACCGAGAGCGGAACCTATGCTTCGCCCAATACCGGCGACACGGTTAAGACTGAAGTTTCCTTGAAAGAGCTGCGCCTGACTACGGCGCGCGCTTTTTTTGACGACCATCTCGCGCTGGGAATCAGTCTCGAGCTCCTCAAAGCGGTTCGCGAGCTGAACTCCGCGTCGAGCAATGCTTATGGCTTAAGCTACCAGGTAGGCGCCTTATACCGCCTTCCTTATCATATCCTGCTTGGCGGAAGTTTTTCACCGCAAGCGCGAGTCAGTCCGGCCAGCAATCCCGACTCTCAAAACATCATGCCCGGCTTCAACCGTGCGGTCGTTCGCCCCCTGCTTGCAACCGGCGGCGCAGGCTGGATTCCAAACCGCTTCTTCAAGATTGGGGCGAGCCTCACTTACGCCGGCGCCACTGACAACACCGCCTTGCTCGCCGATCAAACCGTAATCACCGGCGCAACCGCCACCTGGGTGCCCCGCCTGGGCGCAAGTTACGTCGTTGCCGAATACACCAACTTCAAAGTGGAAGGAGCCCTCGGTTCTTATTACGACAGCTCTCGCTTGAGTGACTCCTCTAACCGCGTACACGTCACCGCCGGGCTCGAGGCCAACCCCTATTTTATAAACCTGGGAACGGGCATCGACATCGCCGACGGCTACAAAAACATTATGCTGTCGGTTGGAATCGACATTGTTCGAACGGCCCGCGCCTTTGACATCATTCCCAAAGATCCGGTTCCGGCCATCAACAAGCGCTGGCCTGATGCGTTTACCATCTTGCCTGATGGTCTGCCCGAAGGCCTTACGCGCGGCGAAGAAAGAAAGTTTGGCTCCACCAATGTGCAGCAGGTGGAAAAGATCATTGAAGACGTGCCCGGAAACATCTCCAAGAGGGTTTCGGGTGAGAAGACCAGCGTGGTGGAAAAAGAAGATCAAGAGAAGCTGGATCTGAAGAAGCAGGGTTTGAAAAATAAAAAGCGTCGAAAGAAAAAGTAGTCACGTGCACGCCCTAAGACGCGCACGTGCTTACGATTCAGGTCAGTGAACTTACGGCATCCTTAATTCCGGCATTGAGCTTTCCATTTAACGGCTTTGCTTCACGTGCCACCGCACTGGTAATTTTGGCGACGCTCGAGGGTAGCGACGCACCCTGCACCTTTAGAAAGCTCTGAATTCTGGAACGGTTGGTCCACAGCACGTAGCCCCCAATGGCGCTACCTACCGCCAGCACCGCGTATTTAGCCCAGGACAAATTCGAAGATTGATTAGTCATATGTTCTCCAATGTGTTTTTTTTCAAGTTCAGTTTTTAAAGTGTCAAAGCCGCTATTGGGCCCGAGTAGTTCACGCGACATGCTTGGCTCTGGTCTGCCGCGCATCCATCAGCGCCAGCGAACGCAGGGCGACGAGTTTACCGACGTAAAGGGCGGCATTTTTGAAGTGAAAGCCCTTCAGACCGCCCATGCCAAAACCTAAGCCAAATGCCGCGGCAATAGCCTGATAGGGGTCATCGTTAAGCTTGCTCTCCAGAACCGTTCCAAGTTTTTTTGCGGCTGTGGAGATGTCTTCTTTGGACAAGCCATCGACATGCTTCTGCACTTCACGCAACTGACTGCTGAGGTTTTCTGCGAAAGTCATGGGTTGCTCACTTTCGTTGGCGTATTGCGTTTGTTAAAAATCAAGCTTGCCGCAAAACCCAAGCCCACAGCGCAGGCCGCGACAACTGCCGGCTTTGCCTTGACGAAATCCCGAAAGGCCTTGTCCAGACCCGCGACGCGGGTGCTGATGCCAGACTGCCAATCACCGGCGAGGTCGGCTGCCTTTTCATTTATATTAGTGGCGCGCGGAATTCGTTCTTGATTCATTGTGTAGTCTCCTTCTTGTTAAAACCTGATATCGCAAGGATCGGGCCAACACATAACAAGCTGAAAAGCAGTAACTGCACTGCTGCTTCGGGTAGCGAGCGGGGCAAAAAGTGGGGATTTTTGCCCCATTTCGCTATTCTCATGCCGCCTGAAACTGAACGACGGCTTTCAATCCTTCGAGCAGTTATGCGCTAAAGGTCTTTTATCAGCAGGGCCACGGTCTTTTTTCCACCCTCGGTGTCCTGGACACCGGCCTGGCGGAATCCGAACTTTTGATGAAACCGTAACGACGCGTCGTTGGGCGGCCGAAGATTCACTTCGCAGGTCAAAAGAGGCGAGACCGCTTTGGCGATACTTTCCAAGTCTTCATAGAAGAGCCGTCCGACGCCCAGGCCCTGATAAAGCGCGGCAACCACTATTCTATCGATATAAGTAAATCGAGGATAACGGGCCTTGAACCACTGAAAATTGAGGCTGGCGTAACTGGCCGTTTCATTCAACGCCAAAACAAATCCCGCGATTTCCCCCGTTTTTGACTCGGCCACCCGAAAATAAAATGCCTGATCCGCCAGCTTCCTCAGCTCTTCAGCCGTGACCAAACTCACATGTGGAATTTCGGCTTCGTTGATATGGGCAATCGATATCAAGTCACCCGGATTCCAATCCCGAAGTCGGAACGAATGAGGATCTTCGACTATTTTCATGGTGCCCACCATACCACACTCAGCGGTCCAGAGTGCGGATGCGGGACAGAGGCGCCAGTTGTCACAAAATATAACTCCCGAGCGTAGTATATTCGTGAGACAAGAAACGAAGCGAATGCCCATTTCATTGCTAGCGGTTTTAGCCCTTCTACTCCCTACTTTCGCCCATTCTGGAGAAGTCTGCTCCGACATGGAGGTATGGGACGTCGGAATGGGGATGTGCATGCCGCTGCCAATGGCCGGAATGCCAATGCGAATGCTCATGGTTCACGGCAACGCCTTTGGTGCCTACATTGCCGAACAAGGACCGCGCGGACGATCTGCGGTGGCCGCGCCCAATATGTTCATGGTCGATCTTGGAAGCTCACTGGGTGATCGCCACTATCTGAATCTGGACTTCATGGGAACGGTCGAACTCTGGAGTATCCCTACCAAGGGCTACCCTGAGCTTATGCAGATCGGAGAAAATCAAGCCAACGGACAGCCCTTCCTGGATGCCCAGCACCCGCACAACTCGCCGGTCATGGGACTTACGCTGAGTGACACCATCAAACTTGGCTCCGGTCAGACTGATCACGTGAAACTGTATTTTGCGCCCAGAGGCGAAACTACCGACGGACCGGTCGCCTTCATGCATCGCTCAACCGGCATCGTAAATCCCGACGCTCCGCTTGGGCATCATATCGGCCAGGACGTAGGACATATCGGAAGTACCGTTATCGGGGCCTCGCTCAAACTGGGCAGCACACGATTTGAAGCTTCAGGCTTTCATGGTGCCGAGCCAGAACCCACGAGCGTGAATTTACCGATCGGAACTCCCGACTCTGCTGGTGTTCGCATTATCGAAGAGTTTACGCCCAATCATAGCGCGATGGTCTCGCTCGCCTATGTCAACGCACCGGAGCCTCACGACACCGACATTCCCTTTGAGCTTCGTGCCTCAGCTTCGGTCTACAATACGTTTCACCTGCCCGGGGAATGGCTGTTCCACAACACCTTCATTTACGGCGCGGTCACCCACTACGACCATGCCTCGGTCTTAAATTCTTTTCTTGAAGAATTTTGGATGAACAAGGGGCGGCCCAATATTTGGGGACGCATCGAATTGCTGCAACGAACCGCCGCCGAACTTCAAGTGCCCACAGTGGCCGATCAAAATGCGGGGCGCTGGGTTGCTGCATTTACCCTGGGATACACCCACACCCTTGCTAGCATAGACGGTGCCCAAGTCGGCATTGGTGGTTCCGTCACCGAAGACGTGTTGCCCAGCGTTTTTTCCGCTGCCTATGGCAGCAGTAATCCATGGACTGGCAAGGTCTTCATCCAAATCGGCGGAATGAAGATGTGGGATCTATAATGCGCTCAGTGCGGCATTCCGCAGTCGCGGAAAAAGCATCAATCGCATAAATTTGGACGCGGATAATTACCGCATCCCCGTGCTATATAAAAGCTTATGATTAAGCCATTGACGATTGTGGGCATCGTTTCCGTGTTCTTCCTGTCAGCTGCGTGGGCTGCTGCTCCTAAAATTGACACCTCAAAGATCGAAGAGATCACGGGGCTCAAGGGCAAGCTCAACGAAAAGGAAGCTACTTTTAAGATCAGCCAGCCACGAACTGACGTTAAAATCGCTGTTGATGGCTGGACGATGCCACCTTTCATGGGGCTTACGACTTGGGCAGCCTTCACCAAGGGAAAAAAGAAAGAGCTTATGGTGATGGGCGATCTCGTTCTTTTCCAAGATGAGGCGAAGCCCGTCATGAGCACGCTGTTTGAGAATGGCATCGATGTGACCGCTCTGCACAACCATTTCTTTTATGACGACCCCAAGGTTTATTTCATGCACATCTCGGGTGAAGGCAGCGCGGAAAAACTAGCGCAAGGCGTACGAGCAGCCCTTAATAAGGTGAAACAGATCAGGGCGGCGGATTCCACTCCCGCGAAAAGTTTTGGTCTCAAAGATCTTTCGCAGAAAAATGCCATCACGGTAAAAACCCTCGAAGAGATCCTTGGACAATCAGGTGACGCCAAAGACGGAATGTTCAAAGTCACGTTTGGCAGGAACGCCAAAATGGCTTGCGGCTGCAACGCTGGCAAAGACATGGGCGTAAACACCTGGGCCGCGTTTGCTGGCAGCGATGACAACGCAGTCGTTGATGGCGACTTCGCCGTACTCGAAGCAGAACTGCAACCCGTGCTCAGGTCGCTCCGTAAATCAAACATCAACATCGTCGCCATTCACTCGCACATGACGGGTGAAAATCCCCGGACGCTCTTTCTTCATTATTGGGGCCGTGGAACCGCGAGTGAACTTGCCCAAGGCGTGAAAACAGCGCTCGGGCAATTGAGCAGTAAAACCAAAGCAAAAAAGGAGAACTGAAATGAAAAAGCTATTTATCGCGGCAGTTGCAGTGGGAACCATGATGGCCATACCTTCGGCGTTTGCGGCCGGGGCACTTGTCAAAGCCTGTAAGGGTGATCTCAAAAAGTTCGGATGCAAGGCCAAAACCGACGAGGCCGCTCACGAGTGTCTGGAAAAGAACGAACAGAAAGACAAGCCAAACGAGGGTTATAGCAAAGGCTGTTACGCGGCCCATGAAGCCTTCGAGAAAAAGTCCGGCAAAGAAGAAAAAGGCGAAGCGCATCATGACGAGAGCGGCGAGCACAAGGAATAATCAGTTCAGCATTTATTCTGGGGCCAGGCGAGTCATGCTGGCCCCGTGTTTCCACCTGTGTTTTTTTTGAGCGAACCCTGACCAGGTTTCCAATATCTACCGAGCCATCTGCGCAAGGCCACCAAAGACCAAACCGCCTCAACCAAGCCAAACGGCCATGCGCCCTGAAGAAACCCATATGCCGAACCCAAGAGGCAGGATCCAGCAAAGCCAAGTATGAACCAATGACTCCGCTCTTCTAATCCATAGCAGATGAGCATGGCGGTCACTGCGAAGAGCCCAAAAATCGTTAATGAGTCCATATTAAATAATCCACGAAGAGAGCATAGCACAAAAGGCGGAAGCCGCAGACAGGGGCATGTAGGTCTGTACTTAGTGCGGCCAACCTGGAAAAGCAGGCCAAATAGCCGCTTAAACCACCTTCTTCAGTTTTCGTTCGATGAACTGATTGAGGCTCAAATCTTCGATCATCGCGCGAGCAGTAAGGTCACGATGAAGCTCTGGACTGATACGAAGGGGAACTTTTCCGGAAAAATTACGATCAGAAAGCGCAGGCGGATGCTGTCTGCCTTGAACATCCAACGTCTCTAAGAAAACCTCGATAGCTTCTGTTGCGTTGGCCGCAGCTTTTTCGAGCGTAGCTCCGTCGGTCACGCAACCTGGTAGCTCTGGAACACGAACGACATAGCAGCCGTCCTTATCACTCCAGGCAATGTCTACCCTGTACTTAAAGGGCTTGGCTCGTTTGTGTTTCATTTTATTCTCCCAGGATTGCTTTCTGCGCTTCTTTAATCTGATATGGCTTGAGATCCATACGTTCAGCGATGACTATCAAGATGCGCTCACCATTAGACCAAGTCTGATGGCTCTCCTTTTGTCGAATTTGGCTCCAGCCAAGCTTGCTCAGAAAGGTTACGAGTTCGGCACCGGTGATCCGACTATGTTTAAGCTTTTGAAGTAATTTCGCAGTCTGGCTCACCGATTAATGATATCATAATGATATCATGTGTCCAGCTGTTTTATCTCGTTCTAATCGCTTAGATACACTGCGGAAATGGAGTTCCGCTCCGAGCTGTCCGTGGCTTCATTACGCCGTTCCAAAACAGAACCCAGCCCGCAATAAGGTCGTCGAACTTAGAGCCGTTTTTGAATTTTAGAGAAATTGAACAGGCCTTTTCTTTTGCGTTAGAGAAATGCTTTTTAGCAATTTCTTGAATTTCATCTGGGTACATACAATCCTTGCCCGAAGGATTGTTTGCAAAATGCGCACGGCGTGTGGTGACCGTGCCAGCGGGGCGCCGGCCGCTTGGCGGAATGTGCAGAGGGTGCGTCCTGACCCAGCGCTCACCAGCCGGGCAGAGTCGGCAAGGATGAACCTTCTTATTTTTGTTCTTTTACGTATAGCGACATATTATTCAGACCGCGATGTCAAAGCCATCCCAGTTGTACTCGGGATGCAGTGATTCCCTTTTTTGACCTTTTTTTCGAACTTTCTTCAGCTCAATAATTCCGTACTCAGCCAGCTCATGTACGTCACGATGTACATTAGGCAGCGCTCTTCCCAGCAGCTTCGCTAGTTGATAAAGCGACTCGGGCTTCTGATCTCGAATCGCCTGAATGAGCCTGATTCGTTCGGCGCCGAAGATTTTCGACAGCCAGGAAATGTCTGGAAACGATAGAACCAGATCGTAGCCATCTTCTTTAAGTTTTTTCTTCTCTGCCGCCCTCCAGCTTTTGATCACGTCATCCCGAAACTGACCGCTGTCCTGGACCTTAATTTTGAATTTTCTAACTTTCATACCAAACCTCCGAGATTCCTAATTTCTGTCGTGAAGTCGTCATAGAGTTTTTCAATATCCACGAACCGATAACTCTTTTCGACGCCGTCAATGTGACAATGATCTTGCTTCCCGTGATGATTGTCGAAAAGAACTCGGCACGTCCCTTTCTCAACCCAAGCAAAACGATATCTGACGCCGTGCGGCCGCCAGCGATCAGGCTCGATCTCATCAATCGCGATCTCGATAAAGCTTCCGTCTGGCAGGTCGCGACGTGCGAGCTTCGGGCTCATATAGTTATCCTAACATGATAGTTATTGTGGATCAATAAGTATGCTTACGGGGTTTCGAAGTGAGGAGACTGCGGAAGGCTGCTTGTAAGTATCTTATTTTATTAGATATAAAAGAAATGGCTGGATTGATTACCATCGAATAATATCTGCCGGCATTCGCGGGTAGAAATTTTACCCAAAGCGGATAGCAGCACGCGGAGTGGCTCGCGACGGGCAAATTTACGCAGCGCCTCCTTGCCACCCGTTGGGTGAAGCGGCCATTTCGCAATTTCCGAGGTGAATCGAATGCGTTATAGTGCTGCGCATGACGCGTAAGCTGAGCAAAGAGCACATCGAATGGCATCCGAAAAAAATCAAACTCGTCGCAACCGACGACAAAATGACCCAAGCTGCGGGGCTTGGAGCGATGGTTGAGGTTTTTGACGATAGTGCCCTGTCTAAGGGATTTTCGGAATGCCTGCCGCAGCGACGCAGTAATCGGTCAGCCGGGTCATATCGGTTGGGACTGATCCAGATCGGGAGTTTTCTCTACGGCCACGACTGCATCGACGACATCGAAGAGTTTCGAGATGATCCGTTGTTTGAAGCAGCGCTCAAAGGCGAGGTGGCCGCGCCAAGAACGATGCTGGATTTTCTGCACGACTTCGATCAAAGCCATATCGATCAATTCAATCTCTACCTTCCCAAGATGGCTTGGGCCATTCGCCGGCAGCTCATCGCAGTCCAGCCTGAGCAACATAAACCTCGAGTTCCGCATTTCAGCATCGATTCCACACCACACGAGCAAGAGGGGCTAAAGATGGAAGGCGTGGAGTGGAACTACGACGGCAAGTGGTGCCTGGACTCTCAAGAGATTTACGATGAATTAGGCTTTAGCTATGGATTTCAGCTTCGCTCTGGCGCAACAAAGTCTGGCGTCGACGCAGACAAACTTATTGAGCAAGCCTTGGCTCTCATGAAGTTTACCGACGAAAAAATCGTCAGCGGCGATGCCGCATATTGTTGGCAAGATCCGATGAAGACCTGCATCAGATTCGGCGCGAAGTTTACGTTCACCGCCAATCAAGCAACTACGGGCTGGGAAAGTCACATCGGTGAAGTCTCTGAATGGGAACCGTGGAAGCACTCCGAAGAAGAGATAACCAAAGCAGCAGCAAAGAAGCTCGTATTACCCGCGATAGAACTCGGGTCTTTTCTCTGGGAGCCAGGCTGGGCCGAAGGAAAATTGAAGTTTCCGATTGTCGTCAAACGAACGTGGGTCGCCAACAAAGAGCCCTCTTTGTTTAATCAGGCCGATCAAGGCCGCTGGGAGCATTACGGCGTGGTGACCAATTTCAGCCTGTACAGCAACACCAGGCAGTTTGTGATCGAGACTCACAATAAGCGGGGTAATTGCGAAAATTTCATCAAGGAAGACAAGTACGGCCTCGATCTGCTGCACTTCCCCTGTCAGAAGCTTTCAGCCAATGCGGCCTTTGGAATGATCGCTCAGGTGGCCCATAATATTTTGCGCTGGGTGGCCCTCGTTCAAAAACCCGACAAGCCCCATTTTCACAAAAAACTCAGGCGACGATTTATCTATATTCCCGGCAGGCTCATCTCTCACGCCAGACAACTTGTTCTAAAAATACCAACCCGTTTCCATGAGGAGGTGACCAAGCTCGTACAGGCATTGACGTCAAAGCCTTGTCCGTCACTAGACACGTGCTGAAAAAAGACCAGTAATACGTGTAAAAAATCAAAACTAGAGTTCTTTGAAAACCACATATTGCAGACGACGCCACGGGGCGGACTTTGAATATGGCGGGACTGACAAAGGATTCGAACCTAAAAAACACTATTGGACACAGGCGGTGGTGCGCCAAAAAACACTCTGAAGGCCCGATGGGCGGCTCCCTTCACGTAATTTCATCGCCCGGAAAGGTTGTGATCCGCGATCTGGCGATAGCTTTTGCGCGAAACAATTCAAAAGCAAATTTTGGGCATAAAAAAACCACCTTTCGGTGGTTCATTTAAAAAGTTGGGCCTCTATCCGCGAATTTCGGTATCGGCTCAGGCTTCTAAGTGCATGTGCTTAATGGAATTTTGGACGAGACCCACCATGGAGTGAGGAGAACCCGCGAATTTCGGAAAGGAGAGAAAGGGAAGAAGTGGCTGGTTTGATTACCATCGAACAATATCTGCTACTTACGTACTACTTTGGCCTATTTTAGGACAAGCACCTGCGTCATGCAATGCCTACTTGCCTTGCCTCAAATTGCATTCGTCCGCAAAATAGGAACTGCAACCCTTTTGAGTCTTGAACTTATCAAAGGCCCAGTAGGTTGTCTGTTTACCGAAATCATTAGTCCCGTAGCTACTGAAGGGACCCGAGAAACAGGCATAACTCTCTCCAGCAGAGAGTCGCTTCCAATCGCTTTGAAAGGCGCGACAGCGTGAGAGACTAAACGCTCTACGCGAAAGGTATTCCTGATCCCGCTCTTTTCCAATTGCGACCACCGCTAAGATTGCAAGAGTTGATTTTTCATCTTCGTCGTAGCCCGTGTTCTCGCAGCGCAGCGCAATGTCTTTCACCGGAAGGCATTGCCAATACGGATAGGCGTTCGATTTTGCAGAAAACGGCTCTTCGTCACCTATCGTCGCATTACGAGCCAGGTCTTTGACGTTCAATAGACCGTGGTCGTCGCCCAAGAGACCATATGGGAATTGCTTCCTGAGACTTTCAAGATGCGACTCATCTGATCTCGCGATTGAGACAAAAGTAAATGCCATTGCGAGAAATGAAAATAACACTAGCCATTTTTTTTGCATGCTTCGAGATCTCCAAGATAACCTTCGAATCTATCTATTAATTCCTTCGCTCTTTTTCGTCCTTTAACCAGGTCATTACGTATACCTTTGTACTCGGCAACAGCCTCCTCCCAAGTCGCCTGCCGGCCCAACTTCCCGGTAGCCATATCCCGTTTTCGAAAGAGCCATCTGACCCCAGCGCAAATATTTGCATTCGGGTCATTCAGCTCCTTCCGCGAAGCTGACACAAAGTGTTCCCTGAGCTCTCCTGCTTCATTAGCCAGAATCTTTCGGGATTTGTTAGTGATTTGCATCAATCCTCGAGCACTGTTCTGATTTTTCTTGTCCGCCAATAGAAGTGCGTCAAAACCGGATTCAGAAGCGATCAACGCTTTGATAAGATTTGGCTTAAGCAAATCCTTTGGTTTAAGTACGTCATTCCAGTACCGGGTCCAGCCTGCAATTAAGTTGTCGTATTTTGTTCCATTTTTGAATTTTAGAGATGTGGCGCAGGGCTTATTTTTCACCTTCAAAAAATACTGTTCCGCAATTTCTTCCATCTCCACCGGCTCCATCTTGTCCTTACCTGATGGATTATGGGCGCAATGAAAATGCCTCGTCGTAACTGAACCGACGGGGCTGCGTTTGCTTGGCGGAACGTTAAGCGGATGAGTGCGGACAGCATGTTGGCCAGATGGACAGAGACGCCAAGGATGAATTTTCGCTTCGCTCAATTTTTTATTCTTAGCCATCGCAACATCCTTAGCTATCTCATGGATGGGGCAGGAAGCTTACCGTCCACTTCGAAATCCGATCGATTGAAAATTGTTCGCCGCGCAGCGACCACCTGAAACCCTACAGGCTTGAACTCCACAGTTTTTTCACTGCTCACACAAAACCAAGAGCTGTCGTCTTGGGGACGACTCTCCTGAAAAGCGGAAATCTTCATAACCGCGACATTGTGTCCGCGATCCAAACACCTCGCGGATCTGAAACAAATAACTTCCGCATCCCGATCGCGAAGCCCGGAGCCCACACTTTGAGAGGCGGCATACGATACCGGAGATGCCAGTTCACTTTCAAATTTGCCGAACGGCGGTCGCGTCATATCTGCACAGGCGCTGCTAGACACAGCGGCGCGGAAAACAGTAATCGCCGCATCAAAGATGCCGAAATCTGTTCTCGATCCTGATCGAAAAAGAAAAGTGTAGTATGCTTTTTCGGCAAAGGCCGTTTCAATCTCTTTTGATCCGTACCAAAGACCGCGACGATCAGGACTTCCCAGCCGCGATCCGAACGGCAGCGGCGGATAACGAAAAGGCGTCCAAATCAAGTAGTGATAACTCTGGCACTCTTCATCGTAAGGCTTGGGTGGCTTCGCCGAATCAATCAGGTCTTCGAGAATAGCCTGCTCTTCGTCGCTATCGACGAGCTTGCGTGTCGCAACAACATGTTGCGCCTCAACGACCCGCCAAGGCTTGCCGTCATACTTGGTAAATTTAAACTTTGGCGCGCATTGCGTCCAAATATCCCGCGACATGAACAAGTCCTTGAATTTTCTTTGTCAGATTAAGGGGAACTCCACCCAGGTGGTCATTTGAGGCCTTCAACCACTTTGCACAAAGGTCAGACTTTCCGCCAAACACACTGTCGAGGCTGCGGTAAATACGGACCAACTGCGAGGCAGCCTCACCTTCCTTGCTCCCTAACGAGACAACTGATTGGCCCTGATGCATTCGGGATAGAGTGGCCTCGCTGAGGCCAACAATTTCTGAGAGGTCTTTTCTCGAAATACCGAGCAGATCGGCAGATCGAAGCAATGCCTTGGTGAGCACTTTTTCTTTTTTGTCCCGATCCGGGCTTGATGCCGCTTTGGCTGGCGCCATACATTGTCTCTCTTTCATATGAAATTATATATCATATTTATTGCATTTGCAATATCAGATTTTTTAGAGTTTCAGCTATTGGAATCCATCTAATAACGCACCTTCCAATGTCCTAAATTCAGGACATAATGTAAGAATGAAGGATGAAACAACAGCTCCGGGAGGTTTTGGATGGCAAAGTCTAAGGCAAGTAAAGTTGTAACTACTCATACCGCTGAAGAGCTCGGCGAGGCCCTTGGCTTATCCATCGCCGACACTGCAGAAATGGAGTTCCGTTCCGAACTGACCGTGTCTTTGACGAAGATTATTCAGTCTGGACGCCTGACCCATGCCGAAATTACGAAACGTGCGGGAACTTCGAGAACTAGGGTTACGGC
The DNA here is from genome assembly GCA_038231515.1 of candidate division WWE3 bacterium. Classification (GTDB taxonomy): domain Bacteria; phylum Bdellovibrionota; class UBA1018; order UBA1018; family UBA923; genus JACQAX01. The sequence continues at coordinate 27,071 of JBBRLF010000004.1, read as the reverse complement.
CATTGCGAATGGAAACACTCAGGGCGTTTCTACAGACGTTTTGATTCGGGTGCTGGCTGCGACAGGCTACCGGGCTGAAGTGCGGGTCAAGAAGGCGGCTGCTTAACCGGAAAGACTTTTGTTACACATAACATGGACCAATGTAGAGGCTGGGTTCAATCTAAAGAAACACAAACTGCGCAAGCCACTTGAGTCGTTCAAATGTCGATAGCAAGTCGCTCAAGGCAAGTGCCTCAAATCTATACAGGCTCCCGCCCGCGCGCTACACTCAAAACATGAGTAAACCTGAGAACTGGAATACCCAGTGGGCTGAGCTGACTCGTCGCCGGGTTTGGTATTACGGTCTTTTATTAGGCTGGCTGCCTTATTTTGCTGTTGTCTTGTTTTTTTTAACAGAAGTCTTTGGATTGAAAGATAAACGAAACGTGCCTCCTGCACTGGGGTTTGTGATTCCTTACTGGATTGCAAATATTGTTTCCTACTTTCGGCTGATGTACTGGAGTTGCTCCAGATGTAATAAGGCTTTCAACGTATGGTTTACATTTCATGGAAACCGGTCAACTTGCGGCAACTGCGCCCTGAAATCCTTTTCCAAAGAGAATGCGTAAGCTCGCTTGCTCCTGCGGCTCGCTGGCAGAGAACTAGTTTTCAAATGCAGCGCTCTCGGAGCAATTGATAACTGCGCCTGAACCAAATATGATCTTGTACGATAGGTGCTCTTCACTCAGGTGCACATTGGAATTAGGTATTCGCTCCAGCTCCCTTGCAGCCCAGCGACAGGTTTCCTTTCGATGTCCGGGGAATTTTCGAAACGCCTCGGCGATTATCGCGTCGGCTCTCGCTGATGGCTCCTCCGCGGCCCGCCATTGAAACCTTACAAATAATGCTGCACCGGCGATAAGGACGAGACCCAAGGCGCCGATAATTAATATGGAGCGCGACAAGATCCTTTTTAGTTTCCGCAGCATATTCATTTCCGCCGATCCTTCGGTTTTCTCATTGCAGTTTAGCACACGGGGCGGAAGCAAAGGACAGGGGCATGTAAGTATTTACCGAGGATCGCCAACTTGGAAAAGCTCGCCCGCTCCTGCGGCTCGCTGAGGCGTAAAGAGGTCGCGCATCCTGCGCTCCTCATTATAAAGGGTTCACCTTCGGTGAACGCGCCACGAACCTTCGCGCTGCGCGCGAGGTTCTTTCACCCTTTGGATGCCCAGCCACTTCTTCTTCTCCCCCTAAAAAAAGATATAAAAACGAGTTCTCGCGGCAGCAGCCGCGAGCTGTCTGAGGCTTTTATATCTTTTTTTTAGGGGGAGAAGAAGAAGTGGCTGGGGTGCAAGGATTCGAACCTTGGAATGCTGGAATCAAAATCCAGAGACTTACCACTTGTCGACACCCCAACCTAAAAGGACAGGACCCCTAAAGATTTAGCACCCCACCCAGGCGGATTCAAGCCACGTTTTGATGAGGCGCCGGCGCGTGGATGACCAGAAAATCCCGCATCCCAGTCAGATATTCCAACTCCAAATCTGACCTTAACGGGTTCGAAAACAAGGCAATCTGACTAAACCGCGCCTTTAACGCGTAGACCAATGCAAACATCGAGGCCACGGCCGCCTCTTCCGACCTTAGATCTATAATGAGGTCGACGTCGTCGACCAGCACCTGGTCAAAAGCGTGGGTGCGCGATTTGACCCCCAAAGGGCCCATGATCCGGCTTAAATCGGTGCCATTGCTGTCGCTCACGCCCAGCAAAGGGGCCACTTGTAGATACTCGATCTGCTCGTTGGTCTGGGGCAGGTCGATGCGGCCCAGAAAGGTGCGGGCGTCGTCGCAGGACAGGACCAAAATGCTTCGCCCAGCCATAATCGCGCGGTGAAGAGTGGCGCTCAGCTGGCGGCGCTTCTCCCACATCGTACGCGGGATCCACAGTTCTCCGTCGGTTGAAAATGAGCGTTCCATGTGCCCGATAAAGCAATACCTGTGCCCGTGACTCAGCCGAAATAGGAGTGGCGCCAGGAGCGGTTACTTGAGTTAATGCGTCGCGTTTTCGATCAATTTGCAAACTCGTTTGCAAGGGATTAGCGGCATGCTACACACGCTTCATGCGTCTTTGTTTATTCGCCGGTAACTCCAATCTTCCATTGGCAGCCAAGATCGCCGAGACGCTTGGTACCAGTCTAAGCCAAGCCACCCTACGTCGGTTCAGCGACGGCGAGATCTTCGTCGAAATCGGCGAAAACGTGCGTGGTAAAGACGTCTATATCTTGCAAAGCACCTGCGCCCCCGTGAACGACAATCTCATGGAATTGTTGATCATGACCGACGCCCTCAAGCGCGCCTCGGTCAATAGCGTTACGGCCGTGATTCCCTACTACGGCTATTCGCGCCAGGATCGCAAAGTGGCCCCCCGCACGCCGATCACCGCAAAGCTCGTGGCCGACATCATTACCTCTGCTGGCGTTTCGCGCGTTGTGGCGATGGACCTGCACGCAGGCCAGATTCAAGGTTTCTTCAACATTCCGTTCGACAATCTTTATGCTCTGCCCGTGATTGTCGAGCACCTCAGCACGATCTTCACCAAGAATGAAGAGATCGTACTCGTCTCGCCCGATGCCGGCGGTGTTGAGCGTGCTCGCGCCTTTGCCAAACGCATGAACTGCAGCGTGGCGATGATCGACAAGCGCCGCACCGGTCCGAACGTGGCCAAGGCGATGCACCTCATTGGTAACGTCGATGGCATGACTGCAATTATTCTGGACGACATGATCGACACGGCCGGCACCCTGGTCGAGGCCGCCGATGCGGTCAAAAAGCACGGGGCCAAGCGCATCTATGCCGCCGCAACGCACGGCGTGCTGAGCGGCCCGGCCATTCAGCGCATTCGCGACAGCGTGCTTGAGCAGGTTATCGTCACCGACACCGTGCCCCTAAGCGAAGAAGGCCGCAAGACGGGCAAGATTCATCAGCTCTCGGTAGCCGGTCTTTTGGCCGAAGCCATTCGCCGCATTCACAACTACGACAGCGTGAGCTCGCTTTTCAACTAATGAAGCTCTTAATCGGCCTTGGCAATCCTGGTCCGGAATACGCCGAAACGCGCCACAATATCGGCTTCATAACCGTCACTAAACTTGCCGAAGAGCTCAAAGCCGACTGGAAGCTGTGGGGACCGGCCAAAAACTGCGAGCTGGCGCAGGCCACTCAAGCGGGCGAAAAAATCGTGCTGCTCAAGCCGCTGACCTTCATGAACTTGAGCGGCCAGGCCGCGGTGGCCGCCGCCCATTTTTTCAAGATTTTGCCCGAAGACATCTGCGCCATCCACGACGATCTGGACCTGCCCTTTGGCGATGTTCGCCTAAAAGTAGGCGGCGGCACGGGTGGCAACAACGGCCTTAAATCGATGACCCAGTGCCTGGCCACCCCCGAATATGCCCGAATTCGCATGGGCATCGGCCGGCCGCCTCATGCCGCCATGGACCCGGCCGACTATGTGCTGGGACGATTTGGAACTGCCGATTGGAGCACGGTTGATGATATGATACAACGCGCACACCGGGCAGTAGCGGCTTTTATGGGTGGACCCGAAGCGTTTGCACGCGAGATGAACTCGCTGAACAGAAAAAAGAAGGACTGAAACCATGGGTTTTCAATGCGGTATCGTTGGCCTGCCTAATGTCGGCAAATCGACAATTTTTAATGCTCTGACGGCTGGAAGTGGCGCACACGCCGAAGCGGCAAACTATCCCTTCTGCACGATTCAGCCCAACACCGGCATTGTGAAGGTGCCCGACCCACGTTTGAAAAAAATCGCCGAGTTCATCCCCCCGCAGACGTTGATTCCCGCGGTCATGACTTTTGTAGACATCGCAGGCCTGGTCAAAGGCGCAAGCAAGGGCGAAGGACTGGGCAACCAGTTCTTAGGCCACATTCGCGACACCAACGCCATCGCGCATGTCACGCGCTGCTTTGAAAACGACAACATCGTGCACGTCGACGGCTCGGTCAACCCCGAGCGCGACATCTCGGTTATCGACACCGAGCTCATCTTCAGCGATCTGGACGCGATCAATAAAAAATTCAAGGGCCTGGAAAACTTGACCAAGACTGGTGACAAGAAAGCCGCCGCCGTTTTGGGCGTCTTGCAACGCGTGCGCGCCTCACTCGAAAAGGGCCAGCCGGCCCGCGCGCTGAAGCTGGACAAAGACGAGCTGGCGCTGATTTATGAGTATCACCTCATCACCATCAAGCCCGTGCTGTACGTGGCCAACATGGACGAAAAAGGAATTCTCGATCCGGCCAGCAACAAGTTCTATCAGGCCGTGAAAAAAATCGCCGACGCCGAAGGCAGCCAGATCGTCGCCATCTGCGGTGCTATCGAAGCCGAAATCGCCGAGATGCCCAATGCCGACGAACGCGCCGAATTTCTGCGCGAGCTGGGCATGTCTGAAACGGGTTTGGATCGCGTGATTCGCGCAGGCTACGACCTCTTGGGCCTGTCCACCTACTTTACGGCTGGAGAAAAAGAAGTGCGCGCCTGGACCATCAAGCGCGGCGACAAAGCCCCAGCGGCAGCCGGCGTGATTCACACCGACTTCGAAAAGGGATTCATCCGCGCGGAGGTCTATCACTACGACGATCTGGTCGCGTGCAAGACCGAGAAGGCTGTTAAGGACAAGGGCCTGATGCGGCTTGAAGGCAAAGATTACACCGTAAAAGACGGCGACATCATGCACTTCCTTTTCAATGTCTAAGTACGTATCCGTTTTCCTATTGCCCGTTCCCAAGAAGAATCTCACGGCTTACGTAAAGCTTGCGCGCGCGTCGGGCAAGCTCTTCTGCGAGCACGGTGCCCTTGGCTATAGCGAATATCTTTCGTCCGACAGCGGCCCCTACGGTGCGCTCGTACTTTCGGGCAGGCTCAAGCCGCGCAAAGGCGAGGTGCTGATCTACTCGACCATCGAGTTCAAGAGTGAGAAGCACCGCGACCAGGTGACCAAAAAGGCGATGGGCGATCCTCGCTTTGAGAAGCTAATGCCCAAGCCACCACTGTGGGATTACCGTCGCATGGGCTTTGGCGGATTTAAGCTACTCGTCGACGTCAAGTAGGGTTGAGCCCGCCGGGGCGGTCGGAAATATTGCGTGAGGGACTCAGGCCAAATATACCAGCAGTTGGTATATACCATTGGCTGGTATAATTCGGCTGAGTGCCACGGCGGTTGTTTTTTGGGACTGGGATTTGGGCCGAGTCCGGAGCCGAGTCCGGGACGGGGTCCGGGTCCGTCACAGTTCACTGGTCACAGTTCACTGGTCACAGTTCACTGTTCACAGGTCACCGTTCGCGAGTCTCGCGTGCATTAGCGGCCAGCGTGCATTAGCGACCAGCGTGCGTTCCGCTTGCGCCCGTCGCAGCCTTGGTCACGATAAACTGGGTCAGCGCCAATAAGTTCGGAAAGTTTTCGTGTTTGATGCGCCGGGTGTACCAGTAGTAGTTGCGCGTGATGTTCTGCACGTATTCGCGCGTCTCGCGAAAGCCGATAAGCTCGATGTATTCTTCGGGCTGCAAGGCACTCCGTGATTCCCGCATCCAGCGATCCGAATGTCCAGGGCCGGCGTTGTAGGCGCAAAGTGCGGGAATGATGCTGCCCTTGTAGCGGTTCAGCAGCTGGCGCACGTACTTCGTACCCAGCTTGACGTTCACCAACGGATTGAACAGGTCCATGATTTCAACTTTGGGGTCCAGATCGCGGGCGGTGGGCCCGATGATCTGCATCAGGCCATAGGCGTTGGCTGGCGAGGTGGCTTCGTCGTTGAAGGCCGACTCCTGCTTGACGATCGAAAGCACAAGCAGCGGATCAACCTTCCACTCCTTGGCCAGCTCGCGAATCAGCGGCAGACGGGCCGTCGGAAAATACAGCTTCTGGCCGTAGCTCGAAAACAGGCCCTGAAAGCTGCGCGTGGACAGCTCGCCCAGCATCTGAAATGCGGCGTTGTGGTTACCCGCCAGGTGGTTGAGCGTAACCAGGTAGACCAGAAACTCGTTGGGCATGTTTACCGTGGCATGCACGTCTTGCAGCTCAAGCACGGCAAGCTCGGGTACCGCACTGGCAATCAAGGTTTCGGCGCGGCGAATGTGCACCACGTCGGCGGGGCTTAGCAAGGGAGTCTCGTCCGTGGCCAGGGGCATCTCGGCGTCCATCATGCGAGCCAGATCAATGCCGCCAAACCAGCTCGACATCAGCGCGTAGTACGAAAACGGCAGCTCTTTGATCACCTCGCGAAAAAGCGTTTCGGCCTGTGCTTCGTGCTGCGATTTCTGAGCGGCCCGACCCATCCAGAACTTGGTGCGCAGCTTGATGGTCGTGCGCGGATAGTCGTGCAGAAGATCACGCCAGGTGGTGAAGGCCTCGTCGTACTTGGCGTCGAGGTACGAGGTGAAGCCCTTTTGGAAGGCTTGCAGATCGAGATCAATCTTGTAAGGGATCTGCACCGTGCGATCGATGTAGGGCTTTTTGAAAGATGCGATGCGCTCGAAGATGCGCGACGCTTCGCTGCGGGCGACGAACGGAGCAAGCTTTGCCACCCAGCTCGTGCAGATGTCGGTCTGCTTTTTGTCGCAGATCATGGCGTAGCTGACGATGGTGACTTTCGAAACCAGCGCCAGCTGATTAACCTGAGACAAGCGCTGAAAGCCATTTTCGAGATACTGCTGCGCCTTGGCCTTGTGCTTGGCGCGCAGGTGGATTTCGCCTATCGTAATTTCGGCTTCGCCCACCAGGGCGTTGGCGCGCTTCCACAGCGAGGTGTACGAGTTGCTGGTGCGAACCTGCGACAGGTGAAAACGAGCTTGCTCGGCTGCAACCATGGCGGTGGCCGAGCTGCCTTCGTGCATGAATTTGTGCATGCGGCCCAGCTCGGCCTGACCCAGGAGGTAATGATAATAGTCGGCGTACTCGACGTTGTTCTCCAGACCCTTGGCCGCGGTAACTGCGCGCTTCCAGTCGCGGGCATTCAGCGCGTTTTGGATTTTGAAGAGCACGGGGACACGTTTTGACTTATCGGTGAGCAAGGCCTGCTCGAGCTGGTCGATCGTAGTGAAGCCGCCCGTGTCGCGAGTAACGACTGGCGCTTGAGTCACTTTTTTTGCTGGGACGGTTACCGAGGTGGGCGTGGCGGCGGTTGCTGGCGCGGCTGCCGAAGACGGTGCCGTGACCGTAGCTGGCGCGGCGGCCGAAGACGGTGCGGTAACCGTAGCTGGCGCAGCCGCCGAAGACGGTGCCGTGACCGTTGCTGGCGCGGCGGCCGCTGGTAGCGTCGTTGCCGCTTCCGGGGCGACGACTGCTGCCGGGGTGCTCGCAGTTCCAACGTCGGCTGGAGCTGCGGTTTCACTTTCGGTTCGGCTTGGGATGGACGGTTCAGTTTCTGCTCGCGCGCTGGTTGCGCTAAAGCAGACCAGTGCCAGGGCAAGAGCTAGCGTGCCGGCAGCCGCCGCTTTTCTCAACTTATGCAGCGCCTCTTTGCAAACTCCAAGCTTGCGCCAGCCACAAGGCGCGCAGTTCTCGTCAAAATCCTTATCCGTAACTTTTTTAGCGACAAGCCTGCGAGCCGCAGCCCAGCTCATCGTGTCGCCAGGCTTGATCTCAAGCGTTGCAACATAAGCGTCATCCAGCTTGCGAATCTTGGTCTCGTCCGCACACAGCGCGCCCTGATTATTGGGGCAAGGCTGGCAAATATCATCAGCGGTGCCTTGCACAACGATGATCTGCGCACTATCGGCATCCAGGTCATCAACCACGCGCCAAAAGTTCGCGACGAACTTGGGCGAATAGCCTTTTCCCTGAAAGCCGTGCACGCACATAAGATGATGCGGCCGTAGCTGAATGCGCGGTTGTGGCATCCAACAGTTATAGCAGGGTCTGCGGGACGTGGGTAGGGCCTGAATTTACCGCCAGCGGCGAATGCTGAGATGCTGGACCATTTCGTTAAAGCTGTCTTGAAGCTCCATGAAATGGTCGTTTTTGCGAAAGGTTATGCGCAGGTCGAAGTTGCCACGCGTAATTTCTTCGATGGAGTTCTTGAGCTTATACAGCGGCCCCGCAATGCGGTGGCTCAGAAAAATACTGAGCATGAACGTGATGGCCAGGAACAAGAGCTGCAGCATACCGAGCAGGAATAAGACCTGGTTCTCGATCGCCTTAACGCGGTCAAAGGTCAAACCGCCGGCATGGGTGGTTGGATCCTGCGCGATCTTCAAAAAATACTCGAAGAGGTTGTAGATAATGATCGGGTAAATCATGCTCAGCGCAAAAATCCACGAGCACACGAAGAACGCGAATTTAAGCTGAAATTTCTTGTTGATAAGAAAATTGGCCCGCTTGTAGAGCATGCTCATATTCTTAAGATGGTATGGTCGGGCAGTCTGCTTGTCAAACATGTTCAATCTGGTCAACGAAGCCCGCAATGACGTGATTTACAGGGAATACCCCCGCGTCAAAAATTTGGCGACAACCAGTTCCTTCATTACATACTAGCACCGTGTCGCCCGGGCCTGCATCAACCGAATTCAGAGCAATAAAAGCGTCGCCATTCTTGGCGCCAGCCGCAGTGATGGGCTGTACCCAGAACAGCTGGTGGCCATGCAAGGCCGGGTGCTTCTGCGTGGCTACAATGTTGTCGACCACCTTACCCAAGATCATGTGCGCCGAGCCCCCACGAAGTCGCAAAGGCCGGTTACGCAAGCATCAATCGGGTACATATTGACCAAAGTTGCGCCGGGCAGTGCCAGCGACGCTTCACGTTTGGCTACCCACATGACGGTATCGCCCTGGCGAGCGCCGGTTGGGTCGCAGGCCACGACCGGCTCGCCGATGCTTGCGCCCAGCTCGTTAATGGGCAACAAGACTTTAAGTGGAATGCCTTCCAAGGTGGGGTATTTCTGGGTCGAAACCACAGTGCCAATTACGCGTGCGAGCAACATCTTAGACGACCTCCAAAAATTCAGCATTGGGCCGGGCAATGAGTTCGGAACCGATCAGTGCGCCGTAGCTTTCGAGCCGCTCCACGCCCACTTCAAGGCCGGCCTGCACGTCTTCAAGTAAGCCCGAAAAAACAAAGTAGCTCTTCCCACCAATGCCCCGCCCCAGCCTGAATCGGTTCATGGTCAAAGGCGCAGTTTTCAGCACAAGGTCAGCGGCTTCAACAGCTGCTGCAATCGAGCTGCTTTCGAGCATCCCAACCGCATGGTCAGCATCTGGTGTTTGAGACTCACCGCCGATAGCGGGTCCGAGTTCACCAGTAACTTGCGGGATAAAAACGTTTTCGACGAGTAGGTCACCGCTAGCTTCAAGTGCCGCAGTGTATGATTCTTCAACTTCACCGACGCCTCCTGTAAAAAGTAGCACAAACTTACCGTGGCTCAGCGCCTCGGCCCAGAGAATTTTAACGTCAGCCTTCTTGGCTACGACATCCACGACAAAAAGCCCGCGCGTGATGCTCGTAAACTCGAGAACCGATATGGCGTGGCTGCCGCTGAAGTTCACCGTACGCCCCCGCTATACAATTCTAAAATGTTCTTTGAGGGTGCAGCGCCGTACGCGCGAAAAATTCCGGGCCGTAGTCAGGCCTTCTCCGGTGGGAGACGCAATCGTAAACGAGGTATAACCCTCGCCGCCCAGGCCCAGACCGGAATAGCTGGGAGCGTTCTTAACGAAAATCGAAGTGTTCACCGCGCAGGCCATGTGGTGCAGATTGTCGATGTTCTTGGAATACATCACGGCCGTGTGGCAGTAGCCGTGCTCGACCCGCACGGCCATGGCAATGGCTTCGTCCACGTTGCGCACGCGAATCAGCGGCAGCACGGGCATCAGCATTTCGACCTGCATGAAGGGGTGCATCTCTTCGGTCACCTCACCAAACACAAGCCTGACTTCTTCGCCTACGTTTACGCCAATCTCTTTCAAGATCACGTTGGCGCTCTTACCTACGAACTTCTTATTGGGATACTTGCCGTCAATAACGACGGGTTCAAGCTGGCGGACCTGGTGCGGCGAAAGCGAGTAGGCGCCGTATTGTTTCAATTTTGCGATCAGCGCGTCGGCCACAGACTCCACGACGATGATTTCTTTTTCAGCGATACACACGATGTTGTTATCAAGGGATGCGCCATCGATAATGCCACGAGCGGCCTGATCCAGGTCAGCCGTCTCATCCACCACCACCGGCGGATTACCGGGGCCGGCAGCAATCACTTTTTTGCCAGAGTTCATCGCGGCCTGCACCACGGCTGGGCCGCCGGTGACGACCAGCAGTCGAACGCCATCGGCCTTCATCAGCTGATTCGCAGTTTCGATAGTTGGGTTGGCAATCGCGTTGACGACGTTAGCGGGTCCACCCTGCGACATGATCGCCTGGTTAAACAGCTCAACCGTACGGTTCGAAACGCCCTTGGCCGACGGATGCGGGTTAAACACCACCGCATTACCAGCCGAGATCATCCCAATTCCATTATTGATGATCGTCTCACTCGGATTAGTCGTGGGCGTAATCGAGCCAATCACGCCAAACGGCGCGTACTCAATCAAGCAAAGGCCGTCATCGCCAGTGAAGCTGCGGGCTTCAAGGCACTCCACGCCGGGAGTCTTTTCAATGACGAGTGTGTTCTTCGAAATTTTGTCGGCATAACGGCCCAGGCCCGTCTCTTCAACGGCCAGCCGCGACAGCTCTTCGACATGTGCGAGCATCAATGTTCTTACCGCAGCAACGATTTTTCTGCGTTTTGCGAGTGGGAGCGCGGCAAAGAGCTTTTGAGCTTGCTTTGCCGCGCTCACCGCCTCGGCTACCGTCGCATGAAGGCCTATTCGGCCCGTCTGCATCAAGGAAACCACCCCTGATCCCACTGACGCGACTTCGCGCGGTTTAGAGGTCCCTCCACTCAGAAGTCTCTCAACTACGCGATCGACGATAAACTGAACATCATTCTGATTCTCGAGCACAAACTAACCTCTCTTGAATCTCTTACGCCTGGAACGTGGTTTCGTTTCCAGACTCAATCGTATCTACAATAGCCATAATCACCGTATCAACCGGGCGGTTCTGCGTGCTTTCGGTTTGGCGCGCACTGCTGCCAGACGCACACAAAACAATCTCACCCACCCCGGCGCCGACTGAGTCGATCGCCACAACCTGCGCGCCCTTGGGAGTGCCCGCCAGATCGGTTTGCTGAACAATCAGCAGCTTTAACCCGTCCAGCTTGGGATCTTTACGGGTGCAAACCACTGTTCCGATGACTTTTCCGACTATCATAAAACCTTACAGCGTAGGCTGAGCAGCCGAGTGGCCAGCTTTAGCGGTTTGGCCATTGACGCGACCCAAAGGCAACGCAATGTCCAGGCTCTGGTGCGGACGTGGAATCACGTGCACGCTGACGAGCTCGCCAACTTTTTCAGCAGCGCGGGCGCCGGCTTCGGTCGCAGCCTTAACAGCAGCAACGTCGCCACGCACGATAGCGGTAACGTAACCGCCGCCGATGCGCTCGTAACCCACCAGCTCAACGCGCGCAGCTTTTACCATCGCGTCGCAAGCTTCAACCAAACCCACAAAACCCTTAGTTTCGATCATTCCCAATGCATCAGACATGTGTGTACTCCCTCAATTAATACGAACTTCTTAACGTTTAGCTTCAATACCTTCGAGCTTTTCAATCGCTTCGCGCGCAGCTTTTGCGGCAGAATCAATCTCGGCTTCTTTGCCCATGATGGTCAAACGACCGGCCTGACCGAAGGGGCGAACATCAACTAGAGTAATGTTTGCAGCTTTTTCAGCTTCGTTGGCGGCGTAAAGAATGTAGCCGGCTGGCTCGGTTTCCAGGATGTACATGCTGTAACCCGGAAGAATCTGGCTGCCGCGCTTTTGGCGGTTGATGATCACGGCGTGGTCGGGCTCGATGGCGCGAATCGTTTCGCTCCAAACAATGGCTGGCTTCTGACGTGATTTTTCGTCTAACTCAAGAGCCGACAAGATAGCCCGGCCCGATTCCAGAACCGCGCCTTGGTCGGCAGCGTGAACTTCAAGAGACCCGAAAGAGCGTTCGACGACCTGGATACCGAGGCGCACTTCAGTGGCTTTGAGTGCGATGTCGGTCACGCGGTGAATGGCCATGCCGGGTGCGATTTCGACGAAAAGTGAGGCGTCGCCGGGAATGGGCAAAAAGCCCTGAGCCGTCGTGCCCATAAACTCAGCCAGCTGCGGCTGCAGGCTATCCATGAAAATGTATGTGCGAAGCTTAACCATCGAACTACCCCCGAAAACTCTCTCAAAAACTTAAACCCGTTGTGCGGGGGTATTTAACGACTGTGCCGCCCATTGTCAATCCCTGAGTGATTCAGTTCTAACAGTAGTATTTGTTAGTATCTCTTGGATTCGCTTGAATGGGCTGCGGGGGCGCGCTAAGTCGAAGTGAATGAGTAAAGTTTTTCTCTATATCCGCGTGCTGTTCGTCGGCGGCTGGTTCTTCTTCGGAACCTTTCTGTCGATGTGCGTGCTGCCCTTTCGCTGGAAAGACCCAAGCGTTGGAGCCATTTTAGGCCGCGTCGTCAGCAAAGCCGGCCCCTGGTTCATGGGTTACCGGGTCAGAATCGAAAACCAAAAGGCCCTGTACCTGCACCAGCCCTGCGTCTATATCGGTAACCACCAGAGCAATATGGACATCATCACGATGGGCCAGCTCTACCCTTACCGCACCGTTGTAATCGGTAAAAAGGAACTGAAATGGTTCCCTTTATTCGGCCTGTTCTTCGTAGGTGCGGGCATGATCATGATCGACCGCAAAAACCGGTCAAACTCAGTAGCGGGCCTCGAAGTGGCGCGCAAAGCCATGGTCGAAGACAAAAAATCGATCTGGATCTTTGTCGAAGGCACCCGCAACCGGGGTAAAACCCCACTTTTACCCTTCAAAAAGGGCGCCTTTCACCTGGCCGTAGCCGCGCAGGTGCCTTTAGTCCCCTTCGTACATCAGTACCTGGCGTCGTATTTCGACGTGCCCAACGCCCGCATCTGCGCCGCGGGCCGCGACGTGCTGATTCGGGTGCTGGACCCAATTCCGACAGTAGGATTAACCGCCGACGATATCCCACGGCTCATGGCCCAGGTTCGGATGGTGATGATTCAGGCCATGAAAAGCCCAGATTTACATTTCCCCCCCGCGCTGGTGGCGGGTCTTGAGGCGCCGGCTGCGGTTGTGAAACAAGCGACTTGATTTCATGAGGGTTGTTGAGTAATTACTTAGTTCCACTGCTTATCATTAATATTCAGGAGTAGCTCAGTGGTAGAGCAGCCGGCTGTTAACCGGCTGGTCGGGGGTTCGAATCCCTCCTCCTGAGCCATTATAAAAATAAAAGGCCCTGCCAGCGCGAGCTGGTGGGGTTTTTTATTTTTATAATTTGGCTTCGGATGGGGGAGTTGAACCCCCCGGGTCGCAGACCCGTCGTGGGGTTCGTCGAGCGTTCACCATAGTGAACCCTTTATAATGAGCGCGCCAGGATGGCGCGCCTCCTTACGAGTCGGCGAGCCGCAGGATAGCACGCCAAAGCTTCTCGAACTCGGCCGAACTAAAGTCAGCGATCTTTCGGTTGTCACTAACTCCAGTCTTGGCCCTCAGGAACCGAAGATATCGCTTCGTCTTGCTCTCGCTTGGCGGAGCGAATACCGTGATCATGTCTTGAAGACTTTTATTTCCGTGGCTCGCTTTCAAAGAGTCGAGCAAGGCTCGGTGACCCGCTTCGTAATCCGGAAAAATGGCAAACCCGCCAGCCACGCCAATTGCGCCATTTCTTTTGCTGATTTTTCCTGGGACTAGATTTCCGGGATTGTTGCTTCTCCATGCAGGATCGCCCCCTGAATACTTGCATTCCGTCCCATCACCCGTGGTGTAGATAATAGAGCGGCCCGGCCCTTTGCGAGCTTTGCGAGCTTTGATGAAAGTTAACCCGCTCATTTGCCGCGCTCCCTCACCTCGTCAACCCACATCAAAACTCGTGAGTGTTGATGTCCCGATATTCGATGGATGAGATGTCCGCCAAGTATTACCTTTTTCCCAACCTTCTTCATCACATCGGCCCCAGACGCATCTGGATTGAAAGTAAGATGCATCACCTTAACGTCTTTTTCTGTCCCCGCATTTGGGTCAACGTCCTTTTTGGAAGCTACGACATCAATCGGCCGATCCAATCGAAGATACCAGCCCTTCTCCACTTCATCCCCGGTTTTAATGTTTTCATAATTTGGCAACCCGGGAAACGTCTGCTGTTCAAGCGTTCCCACTAACTTCACCTTCTCCGGCTCGTAATGATAGACTGGATTACTCTCGGCAAGGCCGGTAGCCGGCAGACTGGTAACTGCGATGACAAGCAGGGTTATTTGTTTCAAATACATGATCCATTAGAACGAGATTCCTCGGAAACGTCTATTGAAAGCGGCCATCTCCAGTTGATTTAACGGCGGTTTAACGGCATAATAATGGCATAGAGGACCTGCCGTGTTTCAGCCAAAATTCACCATAACTCCGAAGATCGCCCAGTCACTCATGAAGATTGAGGCCGCAAAGCAAGCAGTAGCCGATCTGCCCATGACTGCCACCATACAGGCGCGGCTTCGTGAAACGGCACGGCTACTTTCTACTCACTATTCGACGCAGATCGAGGGCAATCGATTGACGCTGGATGAGGCCGCACGTGTCATTCACGGATCTGAGCACATCCCCGGCCGGGAGCGCGACGAAAAGGAAGTCCTCGGTTATTACAACGCGATCGACGAGCTCGAAAAACTGAGCTCGAAAAAGGCAAAGGTCACCGAAACGACAGTCCAAAGGCTTCACGCCCTTGTTATGGGCGGAAAACGGGGGCGCGTAAAACCCACTCCCTATCGCGACGGACAGAATGTAATTCGCGACAGCCGGACCGGCGCTATTGTTTATCTTCCGCCCGAGGCAAAGGATGTCCGACGGCTGATGAGTGACCTCGTTCAGTGGATCAGGTCATCAGAGCCCGAAGGGCTTCCCAGCGCCTTGCGTGCCGCAATCGCACATTATCAGTTCGCGACCATTCATCCTTATTATGACGGCAACGGCAGAACGGCACGTCTGCTTGCAACACACATACTTTACCTTGGTGGCTATGACCTAAAGGGCTTCTACTCTCTGGAAGAGTATTACGCCCGTGATCTTGCGGCGTATTACAATGCGATCGCAGCTGGTCCGTCACACAATTATTACGTTGGAAGGGCCGACGCCGACATCACTTCCTGGCTTGAGTATTTTTGTGCGGGAATGGCCGATGCCTTTAATGCCGTCAAATCACGCGCGCAAGATGCCGCTCGTGAAGGAAAGAAGGATCAATCCCGCGTGCTTCGTCAGCTTGATGCACGTCAGAGAAAGGCTCTTGCCCTGTTTCAGGATAGAGAATTGATCACTAGCGCCGACCTTGGAAAACTCTTCGGACTGAAAGATCGAACTGCTCGCGATCTTTGTCAGCGGTGGGCAGACTCCGGCTTCTTAAAAATGGCGGATCCGGCGAAAAAATCCAGAAAGTATCGGCTTGCGACTAAGTACGCGAAAATCGTAGACGTCAGTTAGCGCGTTCGACCCATCGTCAGCTGCAAACAGGCTATTTAACGATAAGCCGGATGTGCTAAACTAGCCCCAGAAAGCAGGCCCCCCATGAGCAAAACACCCGCCCTTCTTGCTCCCAAGCTCGATCGCGATTCTGGGCCTGCGGCTACCGTTAGGAAAAAGAGCTTTTTTCAATACCTCCCAATGCTACTGGCAGCCCTACCCCAAACCGCCCAAGCCAAAGACGTGGTCGTCTTTGTGCTGGACGCCTCGGGCAGCATGTACGAGCCAATCCGGTCCTGCGACGAACAAAAGCAGCACCCCCAGGTTTTCGACTTTGAAGCCGCCTATTCCAAATCTCGAACAAGCCCCGATGCACCACCACCAACACCGCGCACAGCATCCAATGACAAAACCCGTTTCGCGCACGCCACCGCGCTGATCGCAAAGCTTGCCGACGAGTACGAGGAAAAAGGCTACCAGCTGGGCCTGGTCGTATTCAGTCACGCAGAAGCCCGTCAGCAAGCTTACGACTGCGCGCCGATCGAAACTCTTGTGCATCCCACCGCCGGTGAATCAGCCAAAGAGCTTAAGCGCATCTTGGGCACGCTGTCGCCAATGGGCGCAACCCCGCTGGCGCACGCGATGCAAGTGGGTGGCTCGGCCATCGAAGCCTCGCAAGCCCACGGCGACCGCCAGCTTGTGGTGATGAGCGACGGCGAAGAAAACTGTAGTGGCAACCCCATTGATGTTGCCAACGATTTGCGCAAGAATCACGACGTCACAATTCATCTGGTAGCCTGGGCGGTGTGCGGCCACGAGCGCGACAATCTACAAAAAATCGCTGCCGCAGGTGGCGGACATTTCAATGACAACGGGGTGGGCTCGGCCTATATCGCACCCGCTACAGCTGGCGCCACGACAGCAAAAGCACCGCCGGCCGCACTTTTCGAAAGCAACCTTGCACCCGCCCTGCCGCCACTGGCACCGGCCAGGCCCGACGAGCTTCCGCCGGCGCTGAACCCTAAATCGAATTCGGGGGCTGCCACCGAAACCGCTGACCCCGTTGAAGCCGGCGGCGCCGCTGGTATTTCGTATGAGAAAGGGAGCGCGGGCAAAACATCGGGCCCCCAGCGACTTCCGGTACTGACGCCGCGAGCACTGTTTCATTCGTGGGACGGGCAAGCACCACCAGCCAAAGACCGGCGATAATCGGCTGAAGTGCAGAAACACTGTACATTGACCACGGCAGTAGCAACTCCAACCCCCACTGCTTAAAATTAATCCTGCGTTTTCACACCTCTGCCCCGGCGCAGTTCTTGCTCTTGATAAGCCATGAACAAGAGACTCGTGCGCCTGATTTCAAGCATACCTGGCTTCATGATATTCGCTCTGGCCCTGGCCTGCGCACCTGCCCATGCCGACTGCACTGATCCAAGCGAGGCGCGCGAACTTGCGGCCTGCTTCGCGGGGCCTCGCCCGGCGTATCTGGTGGTCTTTCGCAATAGTGGCTTGTCGGCAGCCCAGCTGGGCACGGCCGTAGACGACGCCTGCCGCGAATTTAACGACGACGAGCTGCAGGCAGCGCCCGGCATTCTGGCCAAAATTGGAACGGTATATCTGGACGCCGTGGCGGCACCCGTGGCCGCGGACATTCCCACGGCGCTGGCCGACATGTTTCGCAACAACAGCCCCGTGGTGAAAGAGTACGAGGCGCGCCTGGCCGAGATTGGAAAAATTCGCAGCCGCTACGTGCGAATTCGCAAAGTTTACGAGCTGGCCATTGCCTCGCAGGGCACCTATGACAAAGACAAGTCCTTTCAGCTCGACACACCAGCCACCGTTTTGGAAAACGCCAAAGCCGGAAAGCCCGGCGGCCAATGCCGCGACTTTGCCAAGCTGCTCGAGTGGAGTTTGCTCCATGTAACCCGCTCGCCCACACTTCCTGCCGAGTATCAAAAATGGGGCGCGCTTGACGAGGACAGCTTTTCAGTAAGCCGAATAAACGACGCCGGCTCGCAGCACGCCTGGGTGGATGTACTGCTGCCAGTGGGCGTAGGTGACAAGCAGGTGTTTCACCGTTTTAGCCTGGACTCGACCTTTCATGAAAAGCATTACGTGCCCCTGTTTCAGCGGCGTCTGGGCCTTTCAAAAGAAGAGAACGACCGTTACCACGACGAGTGCGTAGCCGTTCGCAAGTGCGCAGATGCCGTTGCGCTCAAGCATCTGCCCACGGCCAAGGCCATTCAGCCGGCTCCGGCCACCGGAACTTGTTCGAACTGATCACGACGTCAGTCGCCCCGGCGTCCAGTCCGGTCTACACAAGCAGGAACTGTGTCGGTAGGGATATCGGTCACCATTATTCCCGACGACCGCCGAAACACCACACCCAGGTCGTTGCCAGACCAGGCGTGAGCCCGAAACCCAAAAAAATGTCCGAACTTGCCAGGCACAAAGTTATAGCCCAGGTCGGTGTTGGCGTAAAATTCCACGCCCTCAAACGGATCACCGGCGGGTGCTTTGGCGTCGGCCGTGCGATACGCCATGGTATCCAGCGCCCGATCAAGCTGATGCCGGACCTGTTCAGCACCTTGCCCACAGGCCAAATTGCAGCCATCAAACTGAACGCGTGCGCCTGGCGCAAGCATGCATGGCGAAAAAGACCGTTGCATGAAGTAACCCAAGGGCTCGCCACCCAGGGCCCCGCCTTTGCCCCAGGCAATGCTGCCCGAGCTGCCATGCGAGGAAACATAGACGTAGCTCACCACCTTGCAGGCTTGCAAAAGATTCAGCACCACTTTGCGAATTTCGGAATGCTGCTCTGACTTAACGAGAAAAACCCGGCTACGCAGCTTCTTATTCTTGAACCACGGATCTTCTGCTGCAACCGCGGCCGCCATATCATCCGAGATATCGTGCGCGATGGAAACGTAGAGATGCACGTTCTCGTAACCGCCCTGGCTTTCGCACTGCTTTTGACTTTCGCGCAGGTTCAAGTTCGGCAACGGGCTGGTGGTTTCTTCACTCAGCTCGGCACAGCCCTGGCTTGAGGCCGCCACCGCCTGCGCAGGAAACAGCGTGGGCTTTTGAAAAATCCTGGGTGCATCATTCTGGTACCAGCCGCGATCGCGCATCTCACCGGTTTGTATGCCGGATAAGCCGACCAGCTCGTCGACCAGCGGAGTGTGAGCATCGGCAGATGCCAGCGGACCAAACAACGTCATCAGAACAAGCAACTGAGGGATTAGAGCCATGGGAGCAGCTTTAGCGTAATGTACCTATTTAGTCAACTATATGTTTTTGGAAGCTAATCTGTTGGAATTTGCCCAACTAACCATCCCACCAGTCCAGCCAGCGACTGGCTCCCAGAAATACGAAGTTCCTATTGGTAGTATCATTTGATACTATCTATGAATGCGGCTACCGTTCACACTCACCCCCAGGATTTTGAATCTGGCGTCTGAAATCAGCTTGCTGCTCGGGCGCTACGAAGGGCTGCGTGCCCCCGTTCCCCAGCCAAAGCTTCGGCGTCAGAATCGAATCAGAACCATTCAAGGCAGCCTGGCGATCGAGGGCAATACGCTGGATCTTGACCAGGTAACCGCGATATTCGAGAACAAGCGGGTTGTTGGCCCTGGGAAAGATATTTTAGAAGTCCAAAATGCGATTCGGCTTTACGAGTCATTGGATAAATTCAACCCTGGTTCGGTCAAGGACCTCTTACGTGCACATGCGCTGCTCATGAAGGCTTTGGCAGCAGACGCCGGTAAATTCCGCTCGGGCGCCGTTGGGATTATCAAGGGCTCAAAGGTTTCACACGTTGCTCCGCCCGCAAAACAACTCCCCCGGCTCATAGACGAGCTATTCCACTTCTTGAACTCTGAAAAAGAGCTTTCGCCGCTGATCAAGGCCTGCGTGTTTCATTATGAGTTTGAGTTCATTCATCCGTTTTCAGACGGAAATGGACGAATGGGCCGACTCTGGCAGTCCGTCATACTAATGAAGCACCATGGCGCCTTCGAGTATATTCCGGTTGAGTCGCTCGTCAAAAAACGGCAAGCCACTTATTATCGCGTGCTAGGGCAATGCGATAAGAAAGGCGACTCCACGCTTTTCATCGAATTTTCATTGGAAACGATTAAGGATGCATTGAAGGATTTTCTTAAACATCTGAAACCAGCGTCGGAAACTCCGGAGTCACGACTGAGTCTTGCTCGCAGCGAGTTCCAGGGCCGGGTCTTCACGCGCGGCGACTATATTCAATTCTTCAAAAATATTTCGACGGCAACGGCAAGCCGTGATCTTGCGCGCGGAACATCGCAGAAAATACTTGCGAAGACTGGAACAAAAGCAGTGGCCAGCTATCGATTCAAAAACACCTAGCTCATCGTCGGACAAGTTGGACCGCAGCCCAGGAGACATTGTAAATACCTGATAACACACGATTTATCTGCACGACTGTGCCACCGCACTATAGTTGAGTTATCTTGTCAACTATTTGTTTTTGTGGTATCTGTACGCCCATGATGTCGAACCAAAATCTCTCGCTATCAATGCTTTTAGTTGTTGCCTTCGCGGCGGCCACCACGGGCTGCGTCCCGCCCACGCCCTCGGCATTATGCCTGGCCGTTACGCCATCGACGGTCGCCACCGGCACGCATCCGCAAGCCATAAAAATCGACCCGTCAGGCAAGTTCGCCTACGTGACCAACTACAACGACAACACTATCTCGCAGTACACCATCAACGGCTGCGGCGGCCTGGTGCCCATGGCCACCCCCACCGTACCCACCGGTGTAAAACCCGCCGTAATCGCAATGTCTGTAAACCCCGGCAGCTACGCGTACGTTGCAAACTACGGCGACAACACGATTTCGCAGTACACCATCAGCCCAACCGGCGAGCTCACGCCGCTGTCGCCCGCCACCGTTGCCACGGGCTCGCACCCACTTTACATTGCCAGCAATGGTCGCGCCGTATACGTGACCAACACGGCCTCGAATTCGATTTCGCAGTACCATATCGGCGCGGGCGGCCAGCTCGTGCCCATGACGCCCGCCACGGTAGCCACCGGAACTTTTCCGGGCGCAATTGCGCTTGCCCCCAACGGCGGCAAATTCGCGTACGTCGTGAACAGCTACACGCACACCCTTTCGCAGTACATCGTCGGCGCAACCGGCGGCCTTACTCCCAACACACCCGCAACGGTAGCAACCGCGCCAACGGGCTACCCAATCGACATTATCTTAGACCCTGCGAGCCAACACGTTTATGTCGCGAACAACTGGTCGGGTAGCAGTACCGTTTCACAGTACGACGTGGGCCCAGGCGGTGAGCTTACGGCCCTGACTCCGGCAACGGCCGCAACGGTGGCTAATCCGCACAGCATTGCGATTGACCCCAGTGGCCAATTCGTTTATCTGGCGCACTACCCCGGCGTGCATGCCCTGTCGCAGTTTACGATAGGCATGAGCGGTGAGCTTGTGGCCATGGCGCCCGCCACCGTAATCACCGGTACTGGCGCAACACCACCACCGGGCTCGCTGGCAAACCCCCACAGCATTACCGTTGACCCCTCGGGGCTGTACGCTTACGTGCTGAACACTGCTGACAACAACGTCACACAGTACAACATCGGACCTGGCGGCGAACTCAGCCCCATGTAATTGAAATTATTATTGTTTTATATAAATTATCTAATTAGTAATGTTATTCAGATCATCGCAATAAGATAGTCATCTAGATAATTATTAAGATCTACAGGCTATACAGAAGATCTGAATAGCCATATAATTTAAATAATGGACGAAACAACGCCGTATGTCACCGCGATTGAAAAACTAGCCCGCCACGCGCCCGTTAAGCTGTCGTACAAGGTTCGTGACGAGCGCCTTTGGATAAACAATCAGCCGTTTGTCCACTACGCACCCGGCGCGATGCGACTCTCGGAAATAAGAAGCGGCGAAGGCGTGCGCGGAATACTCGCGTCCAAGCTGCACCCGGGCGAAGTCGAAGTCTGTCGCGAACGAGGCATTAGCTATCTGACCCTTGAACCAAAGCTGTATCTTGTTCAGCGTGGCTATGGCGTTTCAGTAGAGCCAGCGAAAAGACCGCCGCACCCTCGTCGACTATTACAAAGCAGTCAGGGTGGCATGCCCCAGCCCACTGCTTTGATCGGCCCGAACGCCCTAAATATTCTGGACGCGCTTTTTCGCGCACCCCGAAGTGAACTCGAGCTGACAAAATCGGTACTTCATTTCGCGAACCGTTACCGACTAAGTCAGCCACGGCTCAGCATGATGATGCGCGACCTCAAAGCACATACCCTGACCGAACTGCGCGCGCGAATCGAAGCGCTTCCCGATGAGTGGTGGAAAATCGCCCTCGACTACCCGCCCACGCGCAAAAGACTGACGCCATTTTTTCTAGCTGCAAAAAGCTATACGCTTTTACACCCGGCACTTGAACACAAGGTGACCCAAATGTTCGATGGTGTGAATGAGACGATGAAAAATCGCGTTGCCCCTGGCCCTGGTGAAGTTGCCAAATCCCTGGGCCTTATTCAGGACAAAGATCTCTACGTTTGGGTGGCCGGAACTTATCTTGCGGAATTTAAGCGTGAGACTCAGCTCATTCCGGGTTCAAATCGCAGTGGCATCACCGTGCATATTGCCCAACCTCATGGGACATTTACCAAAGAAGCAATCGTGAGCAACCACCGACAAGTTCCGTTATCAGACCGCAGCATGTGGAGCGTGAACTGCTTTCGGGCCATCTGGGACCTGGGCTTCGGCGACTCCCGAATGAGAGAGGTTCGCATCAGCATGCTGCGAAAAATAATGGCCCATGGTTTCTAACGACACGAAGTCAAAGGAATGGCTGAGCCAGATTGTCGCGGCACTGCCTGGGCTGGATGCCGCCACTGAAACGAAAAACCGGCGATCTCGATCTAAGCGTAGGTCTGATAAAAGGGGCGGCTGACTATACAGCCATTTGCCAAATATTGACGGACCACGGTTACAAGCTCGAACCCAAACAGCCACCCTACCGCTACTTTCCAGAGAAGACATTGCCGGGAGCTTTAGCCTATATTGACCTACTCGCACACCCGGCTGATGCGAAAATATCCAAGGCCGAAGCAATCACCGCGATGCACGCCGGCCGCGGCTGGAGCTTTGCGAAATTTGATTTCGTTCGAAAGACCGCGTTCAAGCTGTCGGCCAACAGCATTTATCCGAATCCAATCGCGCTGATCGCGCTAAAAGCCGCGGCCTACGAGGAAAATCCCTTGGAACGCCTCAAAGATCTGGCCGACATCGCAGAGCTCTGCTGGGGCCTCGTCGAAAAGGGCGCGCACTTCCAGCTTGCTCCACTCTGGGAAAATATTCGCCAACACACCGAGGCTTCTGAGGTGAAAATAATTCTCGCGGCACTTGGCGGCGAGGAGTCTGCAAAATGGGTTCGCGAAGCCATAGAGCAGGAACTCCGTTCCAGAAATTTTTCGACGGAAGAGATAGCAGAAACCATACCGGCCCGGATACTTGAGCTCGTCGAAAACCTGCCTCTTTAAGCTCGGAATGTGCCGCCGGAAGCTGCTCTAAGGACAAAAATTCTGACCACCATTCGAAACCGTGCCGTTATTGACGCCCGCACCACCCGGACCAGCAGCACCACCGGCAACGCCCCCCACCGTGTTGATCGAAGGCGGTGTGCCCGAACAATAATTGAAAAAAATGTTCCCACCGCCACCGCCGCCACCACCATTGGTACCCGTGCCACCAGCGCCGCCGGTAGAATCCACGCTGAAATTGTTCAGCACCGCTGCCGACTGCAGCTGAACCATGCCGCCCGCACCGCCGCCGCCGCCATTACTTCCAGCGCTGCCCGCACTACCCGACGAATCGATGCCGAGGGTGCCGTTAGTAACCTGGATACTGCCCGCAAAGATCATCACCACACCGCCACCATTGCCACTAGCTCCACCACTGTTGGGTGCGCCGCCACCGCCACCCATCAACAGACATCCACCGCCGGCACACGGAGTGCCGCCAGCGCCAGCGCCGCCCGATGTTCCTGCGCCGCCATTGCCCGCATTACCGCCGCCACCACCACCACCGGTGGAGCCACCACCGCCGCCATTGATGTTGGGTGAAGTGCTTGCCGTACCGGGACCGGCTGTACTCTGGCCTTGGAAGCTGGCGGCCCCACCCACGAAGCCCAGCCCCTTACTCGTGATCAAACATGCCGAGCTGCTGCACGAAGAGGTGAGCGTACCTTTGACTCGCATCACGAAAACGCCGCCCGTGGCAAGACCAGCGTTATAGGCGTCAGGAGTGATTGAGATCGGACCGCCAGCCGACAACGTCAGATTATTGAAGTTGGGCACGCGCATGATCTGCATCTTGCAGAACGGACTTGCGCCCACGAGATTCGCATTCAAAATTGCCCCAGGCGTGGGCACAATCGGGGCCGCGACCGTGATCGTCTTTGCGCCGTAGTTTATCGAATTTACAACACCAAAACCAAACTTACCCGGAGCAAGCTCGCTTGCCGACGAGCAGTTGCTGGCCAAGCCGCCAGTCGAGCTCATCACCATCCACATGATTTCGTCGTTCACCCCGAAGTCGGCAGCCACGAAGCTATAGTTCACTGAAAACGTGGTGCCGGCCCCATCGACATTCACCACCTGATTGATAGCCGCCATGGTGCGCGAGTTGCTCATCGCAAACGTTGAGGCGTTTGCGTTAGCGCTAATGACAATATCGCCCTCGGTACCGTTGCCAAACGACGCTAAGCTCTGCTGATGATTGCCACTTTTATTCGTGCAGGTGATATTGCCCGCGCCACCGGCGTAAGAAGTACCGATTGTGATCTCTTTGGAGTCGCCCAGGTCAAGCGTCTGCGTGCCTACGAAATAGCCCTGACTGTTGTCCCCACCGCCGCTGGCGCCTGTGGCCTGACATTCATTGGTGGGCGGAAAAACGCCGTACACATCGACGCGCCGGCTGGGGCCGCCCGTGACGTCGAGCTCAATGGGTGTGCCGCGATTTACCGGACGCGCCACCGCGCCAAAGCCGCCACCGGAGGGGTCGCTGCTCAAGGTACAACCCACCATGTTCACGCTGGGATTAATACCCTGCCCGGTGACATTGACCGTGAAGCAGCTGAAGTCGCTGATGGTGCTGGGAGTAGTAGCCAACATTGTCGCCGACTCCCAGAGCTCCTGGGGTGAAGCGAGCAGCAGCTTTGGTGCCTGATGATCTTCCAGCTTGATCGTCAGACTGGGATTTTTTGCAGGGCGCTCGAAGGAACAGCCGGTAGCCACAAAGACCAAGGTAGTTACTGCTAATAGCCCGAAATTGACGTTGTTCATCTGGCCCTCGTTTGGTTAGCCAGAGACTAGAATCGAACATGTATTCGAGCCAGGTAATTCCCTTTTGGCCGTTAATCTGTCGGAATTTGCCCAAACAACCATCCCACCAGTCCAACCATAGCTGCGGTGTCTTTCTCGCAATACTCAAGCAAAGCCTTACGCAGCTCGGCACGGCGCCTGGGCAAAGTCACCACCGCAATCAGCTCCTCATACGCCCGCCCTGCAGCCCGTCCATCTCCAACATCCATCCCCGAATAATCCATCGCCTTACCTAAAATCGCCGGAGCCACATCTTTGATACTAAAGCCTCCAGCAAACGCGGGATCATAAACCCCTTGCTGAAACACCGGCAAAGGATCCACAAATCGATCCACAAGTGTGGATAACTCGCGCGCAAACTGGGGAAAATCCTCGGCCAACTTTCGAATCTCGCCCATCTCGGTGCGCTTGTTATAAGAAACGATGTCGCCCTTGGGCCCAATGGCCGCAAGCAACGCCTTGATGAACCCAGGCCGCGGATCCTCCAAGCCCTCGTGTAAAAACTCAATGTGCACGGGCTTCGCCCCCAGCCCCTTCTGCACATGACAGCTAAACTGAAACGGAACCGCGTCAAACGGCCCCGTCCCCGCAAACCGAGGAATCGCAAACCCGACTGTCTCAAAATCCAGAAAGTGCAGCGGCCACTTCCACGTCGAGATGTGCTTGGCAATCACCGCAACATCAACCCACCGCTTGCCCGTTCGAGCAGCCTTAAGCTGAAGAGCCTTAACCCCTTCAAAAGGACCAAACCTCTTATCCGAGAGCTTAACCACTCCATCTTTATAAAGCTTCCAACCCTTAGCCGGCCCCACCCCCGGAAAATCAAAAACACTAGGCGATGGAATCTTGCCCTTTTGACACACGCGCGTATACGGGCACTCGTAGGGGGAACTGCACTGCGGGCCAATTTCAATGCCAGGCGCCTTGGGCTGCATCAAGATAGCGCGCAGCTGCTTCAGCTTCGCGGGAACCGCACTGAGCAGCGGCTCAACCTCGTCGGTCACGAGCTGCTGCCGAAACAAATTCTCAAGCTTCGGAAACACACAGTCCCGGTTTAGCACCATCACCGACGAATCTTTCACTGCAAGGCCCGAAGCCTTCGCCACATGAGTCTGAATCGTCACGTCAGCGATATTCGCGGCCGAAACATCTTTAGCCGACTTCACTTCGATCAAACTCCAGGGCCCAGCCACCCGCTTGCGACTCAGCACATCCACCTTCACATGAAGCCCGTCATGCTCAAGTGCCGCCTCGAAGATCACCTTCGCACCTGACTTGATAGCCGCAATTGTCTGCGCCACCGCCTCGCCCTTATTCCAATGCTCGGCCGAGATCAGCACGCCACCCGGAAAATACTTGCGCGCTTCAACGCCAATCCTATTTCCCTGATCAAAAATCGCCTGCGTCGACTCTGAAACGGGCTGATCCAGCTCGGGGTGCTTCAGCTTGAAATAAAGCGCCTTGGGGCACTGCAGCCCCAGCGCAAAACTCGATTTACTAAGACTGATTTTTTTAGGGGGCGCCACGTCGCTACTCCCGCTCGTGACGCACAGCCTGCCGTATCAGGCGAGCAAAAGCAGCCTCGTCGATATCGCTGAGCGTATAAACTTTGATATGTTTGACGTGTTTCCCGCTGCCCTGCAAAAGGGCATCCGGATCTAGAAGTCCCGTTCCACCAAAAAAACCGAACTGGAGATGGTCGTCTTTGGCATGGAGAAAGATAACTGGCCATTCTTCACCCAGCCAACAACCATTGCCCCACTTGACCGACTCGCAAAGTGAAGGCGCCGTTTTTTTTACCAGCTTCCGAAGCGCGCTAATAATTTTTTTTTGCTTCGCATGCTGATCAGCAGCCCACTGTGGGAAGGTCTCAAATTTCTTCATGGGTTCGCCTCTAGCCCTAATATAACCGAAAACCCGGCCTTTGCCGAGCTGACCAGTACGGCAAGCTTCGGCGGTTGACCCCAGGCATCCCAACTGGTACTGCGCCCCATGCAAACGATTTTAGCCGCACTCGCTCTGGTTGCCTTTCTTCTGCCATTCTCGGCCCCAGCCCAGATGGAT
>JBBRLF010000003.1:0-47268 GCA_038231515.1 candidate division WWE3 bacterium | reverse complement strand
ATGAAAAGGTTGCTGCGCTGACGCAGTGGCGCTAGATTCGAGAACCAATGGAAAAACTTATTATCACCTGTGCCGTCACGGGTGCCGAAACCACCAAAGATCAAAATCCCGCGCTGCCCACCACTTCGGACGAGCAGGCGCAGGCGGCTTATGATTGCTGGAAGGCCGGCGCGTCGGTCATTCATCTGCACGTGCGCGATGACCAGGGCAAGCCCAGTCAGTCCGTGGATCGGTTTCAGGAAACAATCGAAAAGATCAGAAAAAAATGTCCGGTCATCATCCAGATTTCCACGGGCGGAGCTGTAGGCGAGAAGATCGAGAATCGCGCTGCGCCCTTGAAGCTCAAGCCCGAGATGGCCAGTCTGAATACGGGTTCAATTAACTTTGGCGATGAGATTTTTCTAAACTTGCCCAAGGACGTCGAGTTTCTGGCCGCGCGCATGAAAGAGCTCAAGATTCGTCCCGAAATCGAAGTTTATGATTTCGGCATGCTCGAGTACTCGCTCAAAATCATGAAAAAAGGCGTGATCCCCGACCCCTCGCATTTTCAATTCGTGCTGGGCACTGGACACGGCATCACAGGTGAAGCGCGCAATCTTTGTCGCATGGCCGATGCGCTGCCTCCGGGCTGTTCCTGGACCGCTGCTGGTATTGGCCGTTACCAGCTACCCGTGGCAGCCCAGTCCATTGTCATGGGCGGGCATGTGCGCGTGGGTTTGGAAGACAACGTTTACTGGTCCAAGGGCGTGCTGGCCAAGAGCAACGCGCAGCTCGTCGAGCGCATCACGCAGCTTGCGGCAACTTTGCAGCGGCCGGTGGCCAACGTCGAAGAGGCGAGAAAGATATTATGTCTGGTTTGAAGCTTACCTTGGCCGATGTTGAGCAGGCGCGCACCGTGCTGGGCAAGTTGCTTGAGCCCACCCCGCTGATGCCTAACCGCTGGCTTTCAGAACGCCTGGGCTGTCAGGTGTTTCTCAAGCTTGAGAATATGCAGCCCATTGGATCGTTTAAAATTCGCGGCGCGACTTACAAGATTTCACGCCTCTCACCGCAGCAACGCCGTAGTGGCGTGGTCACAGCCAGCGCCGGTAACCACGCGCAGGGTGTGGCCTGGGGTTGCGCGCAGTTCAAGGCAAAGGCCACGATTGTCATGCCGGTTAATGCGCCGCTCACTAAAGTGCAGAACACTGAAGCGCTGGGTGCGAAAGTTCTGCTTCAGGGCGATAATTTTGACGAGGCCTACGCCATTGCCCGCAAGCTTGCCAAGAAAACAGGCGCCGTTTTCGTGCACCCATACGAAGACCGCGACGTAATGGCAGGACAGGGCACCGTTGGATTGGAAATCATGGAGCAGCTGCCTGACGTGGACGTCGTCATTGGCTCAATGGGTGGCGGGGGCCTGATGGCAGGCGTAGGTACGGTGATCAAGGAATTCAAGCCGGCCACCACTCTGATTGGCGTGCAGGCCGCTGGCGCGCGTTCGCTGGTGGAGTCGATTGACCATAAAAAAATCGTGGCAACCGGTGCAGCCGAAACTTTTGCCGATGGCATTAAGGTGATGCGGGCTAGCCCCGGCATGCTGAGCGTACTGCGTCCGCTTATTGATTTTACGGCTTACGCTGATGACGAAGCCATAGCCGCCGCAGTGCTGACGCTGATGGAAAAGGCCAAGATAGTGGCTGAGGGCGCTGCTGCGTTGCCCCTGGCAGTGCTTGAGCAGATCAAGGGTCGCATGCGCGGCAAGAAAGTAGTGCTGATCGTCAGCGGCGGCAACATCGATGTGAACGTTCTGGCGCGCATCATCGATCGAGGCTTGATACAGGCGGGACGTCGCGTGCGGGTAAACGTTTTTATCTCCGATCGCCCAGGCTCACTCAATCGCCTGACCGCGCTAATCGCCGAACAGGGTGCCAATGTGCTACAGGCGATACACGACCGGAATTCGCCGGCTACGGGCATCAGCGAAACCACCGTCGAGCTTACGCTCGAAACGCGTGGTCCAAAGTACAGTGACGAGTTGATCAAAGCGCTGCGTGGCCAGGTTGCGCGGCTGGAAGTTTTACATTAGGAGGAACTTATGAAATTAGCAAAAGGTGCAAAGCGGCCGATTGGTCCAACCGTAAAGGTGGAGCTGGAATTGGAAAAGGAACTTGCAGCTCAGCTGTTACAGATGGAAAGTTACACCAAGATACCCAAGTCTGAGATCGTAACCACGGCGTTGCTGCGGTTCATCTCGGCTCACAAAGATTACTTTCCAGACTCCAGGGGTAACTAAGTCAGTCGGCCTGAAACTCAATGCCGATGTCGACGAGGCGCTCGCGTAGGGCGGTTTTCATCTGTCTGAGCTCGTTGAGGTCCTTTACGGCGTCGCCCGTATTGGGCGAGGCCAGCGACAGCTCCCAGTGAGCAGCGGGGTTGGCCAGGCTTACGCCCTTCCAGATCAGGTTCATCTTAACGGTATCCAGGCCCAGGCTTGAGATGGTGGCAGGGTCAGCATTGACCGCCAGTAAAATTCTGGTCGGAGAGGTGGCCAGCGTGTCTTCGGCGCCTTTGACCCTGTCGGCGTTACTGACAAACTTGATTTGTCCAGCGCTTGAGAGCTCTTCAAGGGTGGCGTCGTCGTCAAGTTCCATTGAGGGCTTTACGTCATGCACGAGAGCCCAGTCTTTTTTGAACTGCGAGAAAGGTGACGCTTGGGTTACCTGCACCGACAATGAGCCCAGGCTCTTGGCTTGCCCACTAATGGAGTTTGAGCTGAGTACTCCGGGTGTTGAGCCATCAGTAGGTGTCGTCTTAGTTGTAGCCGCATTGGATAGCTTGGACACGCTAGGTGCCAGCGGACTGCAGGCACCAGCGATCAAACCAGACAAAATGATAAGACTTAATCTTTCGAAGCCCGTATGTTTTTTCATAAACAGAGGCCTCCTTCCCGGGACGGGCATTATCAAGTCCCATGCCAAAGCCAAATGATCGATTCATAAGTGGTTTTTAAAAGCGCTTTGGACCGGATTCCGTTTAGGTTTTTGACAGCTGTATAGCCTGCATACGGAAACGAATGCTTGCTCAAGCTCAAAGGCCCATGGCATAGAACGTGCTCTGGGAGCCACTGTGCAAAACTATAAGTTGGCGGCGCTGCTTGGCATGCTTGCGATTATCGCGGGCTGTGCCAGGAACGACCTATCCAAACAAAAACGAAATGTAGATCCCATTGCGGTGAAGCTTGGCGCGGTGGCTTTGAGTGCCCCTATGTCTGCCACCGCAAATCTGGATACGTGCGATCAAAATGCGGCTGTATCCATACTAGATCGCAAAATTGAACCGCATGCCACTCACTCCGGTGAGATGTGGGAATGCTGCCAGTCCATCTATGCCTGTAGTCCAACCGCTCAAGCGTTCCTGAAAAATGCTTTTCAATCCGATGCCACCATTCGCATCGGCTACGCCGATCTTAAGAAGCTCAAAGTGGCTCAGCTTGGCGACAAAGTTGGCGGCATGTATCTGCCAAAAACCTCAAATGTGTTTCTGGACGTGAATCTCAAGACGCCGCGACAGGCCTGCGCGCTGCTGTTTCACGAAGTCGTTCATCTGTTTGACCCCGTGGCCCATGACGGCGAAGAGTCGCTGCGCACTGAGTTTCGTGCGTATTGGTATCAGACGGCCCTTACCGACGAGCTGCTCAAGGCCAGTGGCCCGCTGGGTGACGACACTCGCGCGCATGCGGCCGCGGCTCTTCCACAGGGCCAGCAGGGCGGTGTGCCTATTCTTCCGTACCAGACGCGCGAGTCGCTGCTTAAAGGCATCTCTGACCTTTATGGCTTTCCGATGAACAGCCTCGTGATGCGAAACTATCCGAAGTTGCCTCGCGAGCCTTGATTCTTACCGCGGCAGTTTGTTTATATCGTTGCCTGATCAATCAGCTCGGCGATGTCGACAACTTTCACCTTCTCGGCCATGTCTTTGGATTTGATTCCATCGGTCAGCATCGTCATGCAGAACGGGCAGTTCGCGGCGATGGTCGAAGCGTTCGTCGCCAGTGCCTGCTCGGTGCGCTTGATGTTCACGCGCGTGCCGATGGTCTCTTCCATCCACATCCGACCGCCACCAGCGCCACAGCACATGCCGTTGGCTGAGTTTTTTTCCATTTCCTGAACCTTGGCCATGGGCAAGGAGTCGAGAATGGCGCGGGGGGCTTCGTATTCCTGGTTCCAGCGGCCGATATAACAGGAGTCGTGATAGGTGATCTTCTGCTCGGTGCCCTTGGTGGGTTTGAGTTTGCCTTCTTTGATGAGCTTGCCGATGAGCTGCGTGTGATGCACGACCTCAAAGGTGCCGCCAAAGTCTTTCCACTCATTCTTGATGGCGTTGAAGCAGTGCGGGCAGGCCGTTACGACCTTCTTCACCTTGTACTCGTTGAGCTTGTTCACGTTTTCTTGAATCAGCGACTGTGCAAGGTACTCATTGCCCATGCGGCGCACAGGATCGCCCGTGCACTTTTCTTCTTTGCCCAGTATGGCAAACTTGATGCCGGCTTTGCGCAGTACGCTGACCAGTGCGCGTGATACTTTTTTATTGCGATCGTCAAACGAACCAGCACAGCCAACCCAGAACAGATACTCGACCTGTTCGCCGCTGGCGGCCAGTGCGGCCATGGTCTTGACCTGAAGGTCATCGGGTTCGGTTGCCCATTTGTCGCGGTCGTCGGGACTCATCGCCCACGGGCTGAAGTTGTTTTCGACGTTCTTGAACACGGTTTGCAGCTCGGGTGGAAAACGGCTTTCCATCAGCACCATGTTGCGGCGGATCTCATAAATTTTGTCGGTCTGCTCGATAAACACCGGGCAGGCCACTTCACAGGCGCGGCAGCTGGTGCACGCCCAGATTACGTCGTCGGTAACCTTGGTGCCCAGCACGGGGCCGACCTCATCGGATTTACCTGCCAAAATCGCCGTCTTGTTGTGATAAAGAATGTCTTTGAGGTCGGCGATGATGGCCTTGGGCGAAAGTGGTTTCTGCGTGTTGTGCGCGGGGCAGGCATCCTGACAGCGGCCGCACTCGGTGCAGGCGAAAAGATCGAGGGTATCTTTCCACGACATGTCGGTGATTTTGCTCATGCCGAAGCTGGTGACGGTTTCGTCTTCGAGGTTCACCTTGCGCATGCCCTTGGTGGGCTCCAGATTGCGAAAGAAGGTGTTGGGGCCGGCCGTCAGCACGTGCAGGTGTTTGCTGGCGGGAATGTAGCAAAGAAAGCCAAGCACCAGAAAATGGTGCACCCAGCGAAACACCGACGAGATATTGCCGGCAGCTTCGGGCGATAGCGCCATGGGCTCAAGCAGATTGCGGCTCAGAAAGGACGAGAAGAACTGGTAGTTGTCGTACCAGTTGGGCTGCGAAACCATGTGAAAGGCGCGCATCAGGAAAAGCGAGATCATCAAGCTGCCGGTGAGCGACAGGATGATGATGGCGTCGTTGGATTTGCCCAGCCCCTCGGGCCGAACAATCAGGCGACGATAAAACGCGTAGAGGACGGCGCAAAGTACGGCAAGCGTGAAAAAGTCTTGCAGCGCGACGAGTCCCGAGAAAAGCGTGGGGCCGATGAACTCAAACGTAAAACCAGGATGCAGCTCGTAGCCAAAGTTTTCCATCGTCTCGAGCGTGATGATGAGAAAGCCCCAGAAGATGGTGGCGTGCATGATGCCCGCACCTCTTTTTTTCAGGACGGCCCGCTGCCCCAGCACGTTCATGACTACGGTCAGGACGCGCTCAGGGATGCGATCGAAGCGTGTGCCGCTCCAGACCGGACCGTGGGTGGCCTTGATCAGGCGCAGCAGAATAGAGACGCGATACGCAAAAAAGGCGTTCGCTGCCAGGAACACGGCAATAAAGACAAAGGACAAGACCGGCATCACCAATCTCCTCGGAAACGATCCCTCAGTGTTCGCCTAGGACTTTTTTAAACTCTTCAGTCAACAATGGTACCACTTCGAAGAGATCTCCTACAATGCCGTAGTCAGCGAGCTGAAAAATCGGGGCTTCGGGGTCTTTGTTGATTGCGACGATGACCTTGGACGTACGCATGCCAGCCAGATGCTGAATAGCACCCGAAATACCGCAGGCGATGTACAGAGTCGGGCTGACGACTTTGCCGGTTTGGCCAACCTGGTAGGAATGGGGGCGATAGCCGGCATCAACTGCCGCGCGTGAGGCGCCTACGGCCGAGTTGGGCAGAACGGCCGAAAGAGCTTCAAGCAAGGCGAAGTTTTCGCTGTTCTTCATGGCCCGGCCGCCGGAAACGACGATGTTTGCTTCGGTAACGTCAAGCTTGGCGGTTGCGCCACGTACGACATCCTTAACCACGCTCTTGAGTGCGCTGGCATCGAGAGGCTGATTGGTAACGGCAGCCGAAGCGTCTTCTTGCAGTGCGCCGACAGAAAGAGCGTTTGGACGAACCGTTGCGAACTGCGGGCCGCTGCCGGCAAATTCCACATCGGCCAGCGCCTTACCGGCGTAAATGGGCCGGGTGCACTTGAGCTTGTCGCCTTCGATTTTAACCTTGGTGCAGTCGCTGGCCAGGCCAATGCCTAATGTTGCTGCTACGCGTGGTGCCAGGTCTTTACCTTGTGCCGAAGCGCCCATCAGAATGATTGCCGGATTGACCGACTTCACGGCCTCGACGAAGGCCTTGCCGTAAGCTTCGTTGGAATAAAATTTCAAAGCATCACCTTGCACCAGGATGACGCGCTTGGCGCCCATGGCGCCCAGATCTTTGGCCAAAGCTTCAACGCCTGCGCCAGCCAGAAATGCGACTGGTTCGCAACCGGAGCGGGCCGCTTCGGCGATAAGCTCGTGGGTGATCTTTTTGATTTTTCCGTCTTTATATTCTGCGTAAATGAGTGCGGTTGCCATTTCAAAATCTCCTGGGTGTAACTTTAGATAACCTTGGCTTCGGTGTGCAGCAGGCGAGCCAGCTCCTGGGCCTGCGCCTTGGCGTCGCCGGTAATCTTCTTGCCGGCTTGCTTGCCCGCGGGCAGCGTCATGTTTACAAGTTTGATCTTGCGATCGGCGTCGGTAACGCCCAGATCAGCCATCTTGTACTGCTTAATTTCTTTTTTCTTCGCTTTCATGATGTTGGGTAGCGAGGCAAAGCGAGGTTCGTTCATGCCTTTTTGCGCGGCAATCAGGCAGGGCGTTGGCATGGCGATGATCTCGGTGGTTCCACCCTCGACTTCGCGTTTCACCGTCACGGTACCCGCGCCGTATTCGGCGTTGAGTGCCACAGTGACGTAGGGAATTTCGAGAAAGGTGGCCAGTAGCTGGCTTACCTGCGCGCAGTCGTCGTCGATGGCCTGCTTGCCAGTGAAGATCAGATCGGGCTGAGCTTCTTTTTTGATTACAGCGGCCAGGGCCTTGGCGGCCTGAAAGCTGTCGGTCTCTTCGGGCGTTTCAACCCAGATGGCGTTGTCGCAGCCCATGGCCAGCGCGGTGCGAATCGTTTCGGTCGCGCGCTGAGGGCCTGCGCTGACGACGGTCACGGTGCTGCCCGCGTTCTTCTCTCTTACGCGCAGCGCTTCTTCGACGGCAAACTCGTCGTAAGGGCTCATGATCCATTTGATACCCGTGGTGTCGATACCCGTGCCCGAAGCGTTGATCTTGATCTTCGTTTCAGTGGCCGGAACCTGCTTAATGCAAACGTAAATGTTCATGAGGGACTCCTAACGGTGAGTTATCATTCTGTAAAGATGACTTCTTTCATCGAATACATACCCGGGCTCGTCTGTCGGCTGGCCCATTCGGCAGCCATGACGGCACCGCGGGCAAAGATCGAACGATCGAGCGCTTCATGGGTCAGGGTCACAATGTCATGAGAACTGACGAAACGCACCTCATGAGTTCCAATAATATCTCCGGCACGGGTGGAATGGACTTGCGGCTTTAAAGTACCAAGCCGCTCGACTATTGCCTTGGCGGTTCCGCTCGGAGAATCGAGTTTTTTGGTGTGATGGGTTTCGTGTACCGAGACGTCATAACCCCATTTGGCCAGGAGCGGGGCAGCCTGCTCGATGAGCCCCAGAAACAGGTTTACTCCGGGGGCAAAGTTCGGGGCCAGCACCACCGGCGCGTGTTTGGCATAGCTGTGCACGGCCTTGAGCTGGCTTGAGGTCCAGCCCGTGCAGCCGATGACGTAGGGCACGCGCGCTTTGCGCTTTTGCAGCTCGACGATGAACTGTTCAGCGGCCTGAGGCGACGAGATGTCGAGAAACACGTCGGCCTTGTCGAGGTGCTTGCTAAACGAAGCGGCGTTGTCTTTGTCGATCGCCACGCCCAGCGTGACGCGGCCGGCGAACTCCTGCTTGAGCATCTCGGCCACGGCAACGCCCAGGCGGCCCTTTGCGCCGATCAAGCCAAGCCGCAGCTTTTTATTTGCCATGAATATCTTCCCGCGGATTGTCTTTCTGCAGATGAGGCAGCAGGGCATCCCACGAGCGGCGCAGCTTTTCGGCGTTCATAATATCCATCTCGACAAGGGGCAGGCGAACCTTGGCATTCATGCGGCCCTGCCAGCCCAGCAGCGTCTTGAGCGGAACGGGGTTGGGTTCGATGAAGAGCATATTGAAGAAATGCGAGAGCTTGTCGTGCAATGCCAGGCCCGAGCCATTGCGTCCTTCGTTCCAGTCTTCATAAAGCATGCGCATGCAGGACGGCAGAATATTGCTCGACACGCTGATGACGCCGTCGCCGCCGCAGGCTAAAAATGGCCAGAAGGTGATGTCGTCGCCCGAAAGAAAATAAAACGGAACGTCGGCCTTGCGCCCGGGCTGCTGGGCTACGGCGTTGCGCATTTCAGTGAGCAGCCCCAGATTTCCGGTTGCCTCTTTGATGCCGGCGATTCGCGGGTGAGTTGAAAGCCTGGCCACGGTTGCGGGCGCCAGCGAAACGCAGGTGCGTCCCGGTACGTTGTAAAGAATGATTGGCGCGGTGACGCCGTCGGCAACCGCGCGAAAATGAGCTTCCAGACCGGCTTGCGAGGGCTTGTTGTAGTACGGAGTCACGACGAGCAGTCCGTCAACGCCAGCTTCACACGCCGCTTTGGAGTCCTGCAATGTCTTGAGCGTGTCATTGCTGCCCGTGCCGGCAACAACCAGCGCGCGGCCCTTGCATTTCTTAACCGCGGTTTTGATCAGCAGCAGCTTTTCTTCGCTGGTCAGTACGGGGCTTTCGCCCGTCGTGCCACAGGGAACTACTCCGTGCACGCCACCGGCAAGCTGCGCATCGAGCAGGCGCTC
Organism: candidate division WWE3 bacterium; assembly: GCA_038231515.1. Lineage (GTDB taxonomy): Bacteria > Bdellovibrionota > UBA1018 > UBA1018 > UBA923 > JACQAX01. The sequence goes on along the minus strand of JBBRLF010000003.1, from coordinate 37,987 downwards.
GTAGTTTTTCATGTCTACCGAGCCGTCAGGCAGAAAGGGCGTGACGAGCGCGGTATAAATACCTTTGAAGACGGGCCTAGAGTTCTCGTTGGATAAGATCTGCATATGTCTCCCGAGTTCTGATCACCTGATAGGATGAGCCATCTACAAGCACCTCGGCCGCGCGGGGCCTGGAGTTGTACTGACTGCCCATGGTCATTCCATAGGCTCCCGCGTTGCCAAAGGCAAGTAATGCCCCGGCATGAAGTGGCGGAAGTCGTACGCCAGTCTGAAAGGAATCTGAAGATTCGCAGACGGGGCCCACCAGATCGACCGGCGCCAGCTTGCGCGTCCGGGGCAAGTCGACCACCGAGACCGGATGAGTTGCGCCATAAAGCGCCGGCCGCAGCAAATCATTCATGCCGGCATCCAGAATATAAAAATTACGTGCGCCGCGCTTTTTGGTTACGACCAGCTGGGTGAGCAGCATTCCGATGGGACCCACGATAGAGCGACCGGGCTCAACGCCCAGCTTGTAGTTCAAACCCTTGAACGTTTTCTTCACAAGTGCGCCATAACGCTCGAGTGAATATTCTTTTTCGCGCTGATACGGAATACCCAGGCCGCCGCCCAGATCGAGGTAGGTTACATCAAACGGCGCTTCGACCGCGGTCTTGATGAGCTCTTTCCACGCCTTTACGAACGGCGCCTCGGTCAGAATCTGACTGCCGATGTGACAGCTCAGACCGCACACATTTACGGCGCGCAGATTGTCCAGCTGCGCGTAGATTTCGCGCAGCTCGCTGGGTGCGAGACCAAATTTATTTTTCTTCAAACCGGTGGAGATATACGGATGCGTCTTGGCGTCGACGTTGGGATTCACGCGCAGGGCGACGCGGGCCTTTTCGCCGGCAGCGTAGGCCAGGCGTTCGATGGTCAGCAGCTCGGCCAGTGACTCGACGTTGAAAATGTGGATACGGGCTTTGAGCGCCTCGGAAATTTCCTTTTCGGTTTTGCCGATGCCCGAAAATACGACGAGATCGGCGGGAATCTGCGCCACGCTGGCGCGAAACAGCTCGCCCGCGCTGACGATGTCGGCGCCGCAGCCCGCGCTGCGCAGCACCTCGAGGATATGAATGTTGCTGCACGCCTTAACGGCGAAATAGATCTGGCAGTTGATGTCGTTGCCCAGCGCTGTTTGCAGCCGACGTACACGGTTGACTAGAGCAGTGCGGCTATAGACATAGGTTGGCGTGCCCACCTCGCCCGCGATGCGCGACAGTGGCACACCCTCGCAGTGCAGCTTGCCGCCCAGATACGAAAAACCTTCGTGGGTTTTATTCATCGCGGTTCTTTGGTCCATAAATTTTAGGAACGGGTGGCGCGTAAACCGGTCCGGTCGCAACGTCGACGTTGGACGTTTCAGGCGGCAGCGGCGGGCCCTTCACGCCGCAGCTGGCAGAGGCGAGAATCATCAGCCACATCAAAACGATAAGAAAACGGCGCATGTGGGGTACTCTATTAGAACTTCAGAACCGCGCCAATGCCAAAAAGATCCGAGCCCACATCAAGTCGTACGGCCCACGAGGGTCCGATTTTCAGAGTGGCCCCCACGCCAAGTGCGGCATGGGTGCCGTTAAGGGCGAGCACGGCGCTGGTAAGGGCCGCGCTGGCGCCGTTGCCGGCCGAAGCTGTATTTTTGACGAAACCAAGATAGCCAAACAGGCCCAGGCTTTCGCCAATGAGCAGCGTGTATCTGACGTCGCCCACGAAGGGATAGACGGTCACGCTATCGTCGGCCTCGACGAAGCCCGAAATCGTGTAATAGAACAGCCCCGCCTCGAGCGTAAGCATGTCTTGCAAGGTTTTGCGGTGCCACAGCGCCATGCGCCAGATGTTGAAACCGTAACGCAGCCCGATGCCGCTATAGGTTGCCGGATTAGCGTTTTGGTCGACGCTTTTCAAAGAACCATATTCCAGCGTTACCGCATGACGACTCGGTTCGATGGGTAGGTCTTCCTGCACGGAAAGGTCGCTATACTGCTCGTCCTCATCCTTAATTTCAATGCTGTCTGCGGTAAGTTCGCCACCGTCTTTGGTGAACAGGGGCTCTGGCATGCCAGGCGCGGCGGCGCCATCGGGACGCGATGGCAGAACCTTTTTGGTCTTACCCTTCTGCAGCGGAATTCCGCGGTCGAGCTCATTGTCGTCTGGCGATACTTCCTTGGCCAGGTCCTCGTCGGTCTTGGCCGCGTCCAGATCTTTGCCGCGCTTTTCGCGTTCGCGAATCAGTGCGATGATTTTTTCGCCCAGCTTTTTGATGGCGCGGTATTCGGTGTCGGGTTTCAGCTCGTTGATCGGTAAAACCGTTTTGGCGGCGAATTTTCCGGGGTAATTCTTCAGTACGCGAATGGCGACCACGTCGTCGTTGTCTTTTTTGAGCAGCAGAATCTTGCCGGGACGCGGACGATTCTCTGAGGCGTCTTCGAACATCATGACGCGACCGGAATGGCTGCTCTTTTTGTAGGTCACGCGAAATTCTTCGGCCTCGATGGGTCTTACCTGCTCGGGCTCGGCGCTGGACTGATAATCTTCGGCGGTCTTGCCGGTGGCTTTGGCGGCGGGCTGCTCGGCTTTTTTCGTCTTGCCGCTTTCGATGCCGAACTCCTGCTGCTCGATTCCCTGAACTTCCTTTTCAGAAACCTGTGCGTGAAGACGAGTTGGCGTGCAGAGGCAGACGCTGAGCATCAGTGAGAGAAAGAGAGTACCTTTGACTTTCGCGGGTCCATCCGCTTTAATCATCCTCTAAAAATTATGTCGAAGTTTTCTATTCCGGACAAGCTCAAACTGGCGCAAGTGCCGACGCCCATTCAACATTTGCCGAGACTCTCGAAGCTGGCTTCGAAGTTTTCGAAGGTCGACCTATTTGTGAAGCGGGACGATCTTACCCATGGGCCGGCCGCGGGCAATAAGATCAGAAAACTCGAGTTTTTGCTGGCCGAAGCTCTCGAAAAGCAGCTTAAAGTGGTGTTTACGTGCGGCGGCTTGCAAAGCAACCACGCGCGCGCAACGGCCCTGCTTTGTCGCCAAGTGGGCCTGGAGCCAGTGCTTTTTCTCAGGGGCGAGAGGCCAAACCCGGGTACCTCACTTGAAGCCAATCTTTTGCTCGATCGGCTTAGCGGAGCCCGCACCGAATACGTAAGCCAGGAGCAGTACGACCAGATTGCCAAGACCTTTATTGCCGCGTCCGAGGAATATCGACGCCGGGACGGCAAGATGCCGCTCTTTATTCCCGAGGGCGGCAGTAATGACATAGGGGCCATGGGCTATGTCGCGGCGTTTGAGGAAATCGTGGCTCAGGCGGGAAAGGGCGGGCTGCCGTCCAAGTTCAGCTCGATTGTTACGGCCAATGGTTCGGGGGGCACCCACGGAGGTCTGTCGCTAGGCAGATACCTCTACGACTGGGACGACGAATGCCAGGTTGTGAGCTTCAATGTTTGCCGAACTGCCGCTGAGATGGCCGAGCGTGTGAAATGGGTGATGATCGGAGCGATTCAGCGCTATCGTCTGCCCATTTCGTTTCTGCCAGCCGAGATTCACGTGGTCGATGGCTACGTGGGGCCGGGTTATGCCAAGGCGACACCCGTACTTTTTGATTTTATCGCCGAGGTGGCGCGCGAAGATGGCCTGATCCTTGACCCGGTTTACACGGGCAAGGCGCTGGGCGGGTTACTGGGCTAGCTTAAAGCCTCGCCGGAACGCGCGGCTCTTTTCGGAAAAAATATTCTCTTCATTCACACTGGTGGTTTACCGTCGATCTTCGCTCACGCACACGATCTGACGCAGGCGATAACGAGGTCCGGACGATGAGACAGGTGCTCGTGGTAGTAACGGCGGTGCTGGTCCTGGTCGGTGCCGCAAACTGGGCGGTGGCCGCAAAAAAGAAAAAGGCTGCCGCTGAAAAGCAAATGCCGGCGGTTGCAGTCATGGTGCTACAGGCCAAGACGTTGATGGCCCAGGGCAATCGCAAGCTGGCCATCGAGCTGCTCGATCGCGCAGCGGCCACGTCGAAGTCGAAAACAGAACGTCGCGAGCTGCTGGCCCGGCGCACGTTGTTTCTGGAACAGTTTCTGACCTCGGAGTCGTTCCAAAATTTCGAAGCCGCCCGTAGCTTCTCCACGCTTGACCGCTGGGACGAGTGTCTGCACGAGCTGGACGCGATCGGCGAAAAGGACAAAGACAATGTGCTGGGAATGCGGCTGCGCGCCGATTGCCAACGCTCGCTTAAGCAGCTGGCCGCGGCCGAAACAACTCTGAAGAGCGTGCTGGCGCTGATTCCCAATGACATGCAAGCCTCTTTTGAGCTGGCCGAGCTGGCGGTGACCACGCGGCAAACAGCACCCGGACTGGCGCTGCTGGAAAGCATTGAGCCCACGCTGTCGGCCGACGTGGAACGGTACGTGATACTCAAGGCAAAGCTGCTGGAGCAGGCGGATAAAATCGACGAAGCCGCCGAGCTGCTGCGCGAGGACCAGGAAACCCGGCTCGAGCATGTGGGCGTAATTTATGAGCTGGGTGTGCTGTATATGCGCATGCCCGGGCGTGACTGGCCCGCCCGCAAGATGCTTTCGCTTTTTGTCACGCGTTGCAAGCGCATGAAAGAGACCGAACTCAAGAGCCGGCACCTGGATCTGCTGCTGCCACTGGCACAGACCGCGCTTACGGCCCTGGATAAAAAGCTGGGCGTTTAGGCCGAATTCACCGCGGCCACGATTTGTTCAAATTCTTTTTTTCGGTGCGGAAACTTCTTAACCGCGTCGTTGAAAAGTGATTCAGCCGCGCCGGTAAGCCTGGCTTCGATGGACCGCTGAATCATGATCTCGTAAAGATGCTCGTCGGCCACGCCCTTGGAGATCAGCTCGCGGCCCTTATCGATGATAATCGAGCGATTGCCCGTGGAGTTCAGCACCTGGAACGACATCAGCAGATATTCGTCGGTCGTCTGACTTTCGGGCGGAAACTTGGTCAGAAACTGTCCGGCCTCTTTGATCATCTCAAAATCAAGCAGGGCCTGAACGATCTCTTTCAGAATCTTGACACGTCCCGTGCCGGTAGCCGCTGCCTTGGTGAACAGCTCCAGGGCGCGGGTTTTGAACTTGGAGCTCAGATAGTAGCGGCCGCACACCACGAGCGCCGCGCAGATGTATTTGATCAGGGTTTCGTCGCGGTCGTCGATGTTGCAAAAGATCGCGTAATATTTTTCGACGTCCTCGTACTTGCCGTTGACTATCGCCAGCCGCAGCACCTCGGCCAGCCGCTTGGGGTTGGCCGGAAAGTACTGCGAAACGCGTTTCACGACCTCGTAGGCCTCGGCGTGATTTTTCTGGCTCACCAGCAGCTCGTAAAGACCAACCAGGCACTTGTAGTGAATCTTGTTGTACTCGAGGCCTTTGCTGTAGCTGCCCTTGGCTTCTTCGGCGACCTGGCGAATGAACTTGGTCTGTCCGTGATAGTAGAAGGCCAAGGCCGGCTGGGTGTCGAGCTTGGTGGCGTCCTGGAACGTCGACTCGGCGTCGTCAAAGTTGCCTTCGGCCAGCTCCTTTTTTCCCTTTTCAATGGCGATGGCGTATTCCGACGGACGGATCTTGTTGATGGCGGCCTTCATGATGGTTTGCCGCACCACCTCGACGGTAAAGGGCTTCAGGATATAGCCGTCAATATCCTCTTCGGCCGCGCGGGCCACTGCAGACTGCGAGGTGTTGCCCGTGACGACAATGAAAAGCGTGTCTTTAGTTTCGGCAGGCTGCTGCTGGCGCTGGCTTTGCAAAAGATCGAGGCCACAGCGTTTGCCAAGCTCGTATTCCGCGATCACGATGTGCGGCTTGAGTTTTTCCATCTGCTCCAGCGCCTGCGTGAAGCTGTTCACCAGCGTAATCTGGCTGGTCTTTGCTCCGCATTCCTGAAAAATTTTAAAAACGCCGGAACGCGCCGAGGCGCTGGGATCGGCGATGAGAATTTTGCGCGTGGCAAGATACTTCATGAACAGCTGCTGCTCGGGCGTTTGCTGCGGCGATCCCATTGCTATTACCCCTTAACCGCGGCAAAAAATTTTTGAATCTCGGCCTGACGATTTGCATAAAGACTCAGCAAATCGTTCCAGCGGCGCTCTTCGAACTGTACGCATTCGACCACCACCTGCATGCGATTGTCGCCCAGGTCCTCGACTGAAAAAACTTTTCCAGTCACGCTCAGGATGTCCACGTCTTTTTGCTTGCCCTTGCCGGCACGTTTGACGTCGACCATGACGTTGTGACGATCATTGCAGCTTTTGGAAGGAAGCTCGAGGGTAAGCCATTTGTCGCCAATTTCGATGAGCTGCGCCGACTTCTTGTCTTTGACTTCGGTACGAGTCGTGATGTTTTGAAAGTGCACCACAAGTCGGATGGATTCAAAGTCAGAGGCGTTGAATACTTCGTCGGCCTTAATCATTCGTTCATTGTAGTCGAATGCACCTCGATGAAAATGGGATTTTTTGGCCGACTGTAGATGAATTGGACATAACGCGGAGCAGTTTGACGTTGCTGCCGTCACTAGGTATCCGAATATAAACCATTCGAGAGGGGACCGGTACGATGTCCGGAATAGCTGAGAACGAACGCACCACGCCGGGGCCCAAGATCTTCATTGCAGTTGCCGGAAATATCGGGACGGGCAAGACGACGCTGACCGGATTGCTCTCGAAAAAGTATGGCTTTGAACCACACTACGAAGTGGTCGTCGATAACCCATACCTGGCCGATTTCTATGAGAATATGTCGCGCTGGTCGTTTCCGATTCAGATCTTCTTTCTGAACACGCGCTTCAAGGCTCACCAGATCATTAATCAGAGTTCAAACAGCTCGATTCAAGATCGCAGTATTTATGAAGACGCTAACATCTTCGCGCGCAACCTGTTTGAAAGCGGTCTGATGGAGAAGCGCGATTATCACAACTATCTCGATCTCTATAACGAGATGTGCAAACACCTGACACCGCCGGATTTGCTGATCTATCTGCGCAAAAGCCTGCCCAAGCTGAAGAGCAACATCGCGCGTCGCGGCCGCGACTACGAAGCCAACATCAGCGACACCTATCTGGCCAATCTTAATCGTTATTATGACGAATGGATCGAACAGCACCATCAGGGTAAGGTTCTGGTTGTTGACTCTGACAATTACGACTTTCTCAATAATCCGAGCGACTTCGAAAAAGTGGGACGTCAGATTTTTCAGGAGCTCGACCAGAAGGAATTGTTCCTGCCAGCCCGGTAAAGTTTGCCGCGCCTAAAGATTGACTTGGGAATCTCCGAAGAAGCAGGTGAAGGAGAATCTGCCCATGCCATCGAACTTAAAATGGTTCACCGTAGTCATCCTGGCCCTTGCTATAGGCATGACGGGCTGCGGAAAGAAACGAAAAGATGCAGGAGCCGAATCCCTCGACGGCACGCCAGACGCGGATACCGCGCCGGTAGACGGCGGGAGCACGGCAGAAGCGCTGCCGGTGATCGACGACTCCAAGCCGTTTGAGGACTCTCCTAAAGCCGCGGCACCCGAAATGAAGGGTAGCGGCGACATGGCGACGTACACCGTGCGAAAGGGCGATACGTTGATGAAAATCGCCTTTACGATTTACGGCGACATCGCGCACTGGAAAAATCTTTATGACTGGAACAAGGATACGCTGAAACGGGCAAGTCAGCTCGAAAAGGGCACCGAGCTCAAATACGAGAAGCCCGATAGCGAAGCCGTTATTGAAAAAAATGGCGACCCTTACATGATCAAGCACGGCGACACGCTGGCTTCGATTGCCGACGACATTTATGCGAAACGCAACAAGTGGAAGAAGATCTGGGCCAACAACAAAGGCCTGATTCACAATCCAAACCGCATTTACTCCGGCTTCTATCTCTATTATCAGATTACCGAGCAGGAAAAGGCTCAGGCTGAGGCAATCAAAGCCAAGCGTGGCGGTGGTGCACCGACTCTTGGCGATGCGGCGCCCGCGGCTGCAGATCCAGCGCCGGCGGCGGCTTCATTGCCAAAGCCGGCTACGGCACCCGATCCGGCTGCGAATGGGGCGAATGCGGGTAAGGGAGCACTCAAGCCAGGGGGACTAAGCGCACTTGCGGCGCCACGTGCTCCCGCGAGTGTAGGACTTCCGGCTCCAGCGAAGAAATAACTTCTGGCTCGCGGGCAGTGAATGCGGGCAGCAGACTCAGGGGAAGAACTCTTGTCTTCCCCCTTCGTCTGAAGACTGCTTACTGTTTCTTGAAGCTGGTCAGTTCGATCGTGATCTTGATCATGCCCTGGTCCAGAAATTCCTTGGCTGCGCCGTCGAGCGAAATTTCGCGAGGGTTCATCCAGATCTGGATGTCTTTGACGTCTTTGCTCTTGGCACTGACGTGAGTGACCTTGAACGTTCCGGCAGGAACCGTGATGGTTTCGTTCTTCGTGCCGATAATTTCAATATTGCCTTCGGGCATCTGCTCTTCTTTGCCGTTGTGCACGTACTTCAGCGTCTTGCCTGAGTTGCGGTCGATCAGCAGCTCCTGCGTGTCGGTCTGAATTGGCAGGGTCAGCACGTTCTTGATCCAGATGCCGTCGCCCTCTTCCTTGGTCGCTTCCTTGTGCATGGTGCCTTCCATGCCGAGGCTCAGGCTGACCTTGGAGTCCTGCATGTCGCCAACTTTCCAGTTGATGAGCGACAGGGTTGCCACTGAAGTCATGAGCTGCTGCGTATTGATCTGCTCGATCGTTACAATGTTCGCCTGAGCGCTTCCTGCGACGGCCGACATAATAAGTCCCATTACGAAAAGATTCATTTTCATACTATCTCTCCCCCATATCCATATAAGTGTGATTACGCGGAAAGCATGTCGAAGAGAGACCTTTTTATCAAGACAAAATACGTCGGGCGGTTGCGCGGAGCGCGAGCGTTTGTTAGTTATATTGAACATGCGCAACAATAACTTTGCGATTTTTGCAATCGGCCTGGCCGGTCTGACTCTTGTCGTGGGCCTGGCCTCGTGTAGGTCGGCGCCCTCGCAAAATGCTCAGCAGCAAGTCATGCCCGCTGACAAAGAGGCGCCGCTGGCGAGTCGGCTTGATGCGAATATCCTGCGCGCCTATGGCGCATGGATGGATTTTCCGGCTGAGCGAATTCTCAATGCCATGCTCGCGCGCATTGCGGCGGCCGACCCCGAATCCGCGGCCGAGCTTAAGGGCGCCCACGTACTGCTTTTGGGCACGGCAACGCCTTACATTGCATCTGGCCTGGGCAAGACTATTTATATTTCACGCGGGGCCCTTGCCACAGTGGTGTACGAAAATGAGCTCGCATTTATCCTGGCCGTGCAGCTTGCCTGCGTCAAAGAGCACCTGACCGCGCGCAACTTCGCAACGCTCGAAAGCCTGCCCACTCCGCCTGAAGCTCCCAAACGGAATTATTTGGAAAATGGCTGGTTTGACGCGGGGGGGCTGTTCGACTTTGGAAGTTTCGCCTATCTCAAGGCCGAGCAAGAGGGGATCAGGCTCATGTATGCCGCCAAATATGACCCGCGCGGCGCGGTTACCCTGGTTCAGCGTTGGACGGCTCCGCCCATGGACGTTTCGATGCGGGCACTCGGCAAAATTCTACCAGATCCGGATGAGCGCCTGACTTCGGCCCGCGATGAGGTTGCGAAATTATCTCCGGTGCGTGATCCTATTGTTAAGAGTCATGCCTTCGAGGAGCTACAATCGCGCCTCGTTTTTAAGAAGGCCAAGACCAGGAAAAAGAGCATATAGGTGAGCCTCGATTTGAAAACGAGAATGGTTCCGGTAAGAGCGGCTCGTGGCAGCACGTCGCGGGTGTCTCAGGCGTCACAGGCATCCGATGATGCCCTGGTACGCCATTGGGTTTCGCGGCTGGGCCGGTCCGTGGCCGTTACCCCTATCCCGGGTGACGCGTCTACGCGCCGGTACTTTCGCGTGCGCACGCGCAACTCCTCTTTTATCGCGATGAAGATGCAGACCTTCGCTGACGTCGGCGAGCAGCTGCCCTTCATTCAGGTGCAAAAACATCTGAGCCGCCTGGGCGTGAACGTGCCGCAAATTATTGATATCGAGCCCAAGCAGGGAATGATTCTGCTGTCCGATCTGGGCGACGAGACTTTGCTCAAGCGCCTCGAGCGCGTGTCGAAGCAACGCGATCAGCTGGTCTGGTTCAAACGTGCCATCGACCTGGTGCTCAACATGCAGGTGATCGCCACGAAAACCACGGCCCCGATTGATGCTTACGGCCTTTATTTCGACGAAGAGAAGCTGATGTGGGAGGTGGGCTTCACGCTGGCTCATTTTTACAACGGTGCCCTGGCGCGCAACATTCCGGCCAAGGAAAGTAAAACCGTCGAAACTTACTTCAAGATGATCTGCAAACGCCTGGCCTCGCAGGAGTGGTACTTCACCCACCGCGATTACCACGGGCGTAATGTCATGGTGAAGGGCAACGAGCTATACATGATCGACTTTCAGGATGCCCGCCTGGGCTGTCCGCAGTACGATCTGGCGTCGCTGTTGCGCGATTCATATTATCAGCTCGATGAAGAGGTTATTTACGAGCTGGTCGATTACTACCTGCGCACCAAAGAAAAGGCCGAAGGCGTAAAAGAGAATCACAAAGAGTTCATCCGCATCTTTGATCTGATGTCGATTCAGCGCAACTTCAAGGCCATCGGATCGTTCGCCTCGTTTTACATGAAACGGCAGGATGTCAGATATCTGAAGTTCATCGGCAACACCTTTGAGAACATCCGAAGAAACCTGCTCAAATTCCCCGAGCTTGAGGAGCTGCGATGCCTGCTCTTCCGCTATTATTATTTTTAGGTAGCTGCGCATGAAGGCCCTGGTGCTGGCCGCAGGCCTGGGCACTCGTCTTCGCCCGCTGACGTATGGCCGGGCCAAGCCCAGTCTTCCAGTCGTGGGCATTCCCGCGTTCTGGTATGGGGCCTGGCATCTGAAGTCTGAGCTGCGCATTGGCTCGTTCATGATCAACGTCAGCCATGCCCCCGACACGGTACGGGAGGCGGGCGACGACCTTGAGCTGAAAAAATTCACGGGCATTTCGTTCAAATATAGCGATGAGTCGGCGCAGGTGCTGGGCTCGTCGGGTGCGCTGTGGAAGCTCACGGACTGGATTGGCTCCGACCTGCTTGCCGTGATTAACGGCGACTGCATCTGCTTTCCGGCCTGGACGCGCATGGCGGAGTTTCATCGTGCGAGCAAGGCGCTGCTGACGTTGCACGTTCGCAGCTTTAGCAATGCGGCCGAGCCTTATACGAATATTCAAATCGGAGCCGATGGACGCGTGCTGTCTCTTGGCGAAAAAGCCTCGCAGGGCACCATGTTTACCGGGGGCTACCTGCTTGAGCCCGAGCTGCTCGAGCGGCTACCGGCCGGCGTTAGCGAGCTGCGGCCCACGCTGCTTGAGCCGCTGATCAAAGAAGGCCGCCTGTTTGCGTTTCGCGAAGAGCTGGAATGGTTTGATACCGGCTCGATTGCCACCTATGCGGCCGCGCAGTTTGAGCTCACGCACAAGTTGCCCCTGGCGCGAAAGCTGATTGAGGCCAAAATGCGAGAGGACTCGCCGGACTGCTGGGTGCCGCGCAGCTGGAGCCACAACGCGGGCAAGCCCGCCCTGAGTCAGCCGGTGGTCATGACGGGGCTACAGTCGGAATGGGCCGAACACGGCTCGGTTTTCGGACCGCGCTTTATCGGCATTGAGCCGCCACCGCCCGGAATGAGTATTCCAGTTCGCAATGCGCTCGTGCTTTCAAGTCAGGTTGAGACGTTTTAAGAGCCGGCGATAGTTTTCGCCCGGAAAAATGCCCGCGCCAAAGGCGTTCTCGACGGCACCGGTTACGATGGCCAGACTTACGGCATTGCCCTTGAGGGCTTCGTAGCCCAGGCGGGCAAAGGCCATTGCTTCCAGATATTGTGCTGGCGCAAAGCTGTCGGGCAAAACCCCGATGGGAATCTCTTCGCCGCTCAGGCGAGCGATTTCACGCGAAAACAGCCGCAGCAAGGTTGGGTTGCGCGCGCCGCCGCCGGCAGCGAAAACGCCGTTCAGCACGTGCCCCTTCTTCAAGATAAATTCGACGTGGGCTTTTGCCATGGTGTGCGCAGTCAGGGCTGTCGCGTTTGCGACGCGCGTCGCGCCTCGGCCGGGAAGCTGTCGCAGAAAGGCTCCGCTGAAAAGTTCGCGGCCGGTGCTTTTGGGGGGCGGCGTGCGAAAAAATGCGTGTCGCCCGAGTTTTTCAATGGCACGCCAGTCAATGGCATCAAGGGCCGAGGCGGCGAGCTTGCCATCTTTATCAAACTTCAGCCGTCCGCCGCTGGCCTGCTCGGCGGCCAGGTCAATCAAGGCGTTGCCGGGGCCGGTGTCGAACGCGATGAGGCGCTGCTGGTTACGGGTGATGTAGGTAAGATTCGCGATGCCGCCGATATTGTGAATCGCGAAGGGCAGCGTCTTGGCAAAGCTGCCAGAGTTCGCGCGCATCCAATGGTAGAGCGGCACCAGCGGTGCGCCCTGGCCACCACGTGCCAGGTCGGGTTGCCGAAAAGCCGCGGTTACGGTGCAGCCCGTTTGAAAAGCCACGATCGTCGGGTCGAGCAGCTGCACCGAGATGCCGCGCTCAGGTGCGTGCCAAACAGTCTGTCCGTGAATCGCAATCAGCACGCCCGAGGCAGGCACGCGCCAGCGCGTAAGTGTACGGCGGCAAACGAGCGCCAGCCAGGCCGAATAGTCGCGGGTCAGGACCGCGGTTTCAGGAATATCGAGTTTGCCGGCCTGCGCGGCACGCAGGCGCTGGCGCAGCGGTTCAGGAAAGGAATGCGATGCGGTATGCGCCAGGGTCTCGTCGCCTTGTTTAATCTGCAGCAACGCCAGATCTGCGCCATCACAGCTCGTACCCGTCATCACTCCAAGAGAGAATATTTTGCTCACGGTTTTGTCGCTATGGCGGGCAGCTTTTTGATGGCATCGGTTGGACAGAGGGGCACGCAGGCCAGGCAGTCGGTGCAGGTATCGGCATCGATAAGATAGATCTTTTCGCCTTTGATGATGGAGTCAGTCGGACATGCTTCAAGACACGCACCGCAGTCGACGCATTCTTTAGTAATATAGTGCGACATAACTAGAATTGTATCACACGCGAAACTGTGCGAACTTTAATAATATGCCGCTCATCCGCCGTCCGCGCCAGTACACGCTTTTGGCTTTCACGATGCTTCTGGCGATTCCAATTTTTATACTCAACATCTGGGTGATGCAAAAAGGGTCGCTGGCCAAGGTAATGCACCCGGAGTCATATTTCTGGATGATAGTTCAAGGCCTGTGGACCCTGGTTACGGTTTACTGGCTGCTGAAGGCCCGGTGGCGGGGTTTTTGGAGCGTGCTGGTGCTGGGCACCGTGCTGCTCGGAGTGAACCTGCACTATCTGATCAGCACGAAGAACTATGCGCTCGCGTTTTATGCGCTATTTCTGCTGATCGTGGGAGGCATCTACTGTCTGCATCTTTATCGCAGCTTGAGCGAAGCCTACTACCATGCCGGTCAACGCTGGTTTGAAGGACAGCCCGTTTTTCTGCCCCGCATTGAAGCCGAGCTGCAGATGGGGGGCAAATCCGTCCCTGCGCGGGTGAGCCGCCTGGGCCTGGAAGGCTGTTATGCGTTCGCAAGCGCCGAAGCGGGGCTGGGTTTGGACAAAGTTGATGCCATAGAGCTGAAACTGGGTGATCTCTTCCTGGGCTGTGCGGTAGAATCAGTAAGTAGAAGCAAAGACGGCACCGGGCGAGGGCTGCGATTTCTGGCCACGTCGGCGGACCAACACAAAGATATAAGAGATTTCATCGATCGTGTGAGGAGCTCGGGATATGTTGCGTAACAGCGTAGTGATTGTTTTGCTCGTGGCAGGCGCTTTTGGCTGCACAAAGGTACCGGCCACCGAAACGCCCAAAGAAGTTCTTAGCACTTACGTCAATCTGGCCTTTGGAGTGAAGGCGATCGGCGACATCGCCGGCCTCAAAGACCTTACAATGGACAGCGCGCGCGAGGAGCTGGAAAAGCTTGAAAAAGACGCGCAGCTTGGCGATCAGGGCGAGCACCTTTTTAAACGGGCGTTTGAAGACCAGAAGATCGAGTCTACCTCGTCACTCAAAATTCGCGACGAGCGCAAGCTGGGCGAGGACGGCTATTCGATTACCTACGAACTCGCTTATCATGTGAAGTCGGCTAACACTGAAGACAAGGTGACGACCAAGAAGCATGCGATCTTTGAGTTTGATAAGGCCAAGGGCCGGTGGCTCATTAAAGATGTGCAGGGTTTGAAGACTTTTGTTGAGCACACTGCTGATGAGAAGATTTCGGCGGATCCTACTAAGAAGAATTAGCTGAGCGCCCCAGCTTCGCCAACGCGGCAATATCTGCCGCTGCGTAACGGCTACGTTAAGGAAAGCCACACCTTCTCCGATCTGAATGACAGGAGGAGCTATCCTATGGCAGGTAACGCTCCGTCCCCAAAGAATTTCGCTGAAATCCTGGAGCGAGGAGCAACGGTGGACGATATTTTCAAGGATCAACCGACCCCGAAAGGGTCCGATCCATATGAAGTGAAAAAAGAGGAAAGCCCCGGCGTTACAGCCGAGGTTACGTCGCTCTCGATTTCCCCGCTCGTCGTGGAGGAAGCTAACATTGCGCCAAGTAAAGGCAGCGAGTTTGGAAAAGAAATGCAGCTGAGTGACGAAGATCTGGCGCAAGTCGCTATTGTCGATAACGATAGTCTGTTCTGCATCAATCGCAAGTTTGCCGCGGTGGAGTCGCTTTTTCGGCTCGTCACGCGCGACTCGCTGACCTTTGGTCAGCTCATCAGTGAAATCCTTCGCATCGCGATGGAGCAGGTTAAATCCGAAGCCGGTTCTTTTCTCGAAATCGACTATCAGAACACCTGTCTCTTTTTTCGCGCGGCCGCCGGCCGTTCTTCAGAGGGACTATTGAACTTCACGGTGCCGCTGGGCCAGGGCATCGCCGGTTTCGTCTGCGAAAATCAGCAGCCGATGGCGCTTTCGAGCATCGACGACAGCAGTGTCTATCTCAGCACCATCAGCAATGCCGTGGGCTTTGAAGCCAAGAACATGGTCGCCTATCCGGTCGTGATTCGCGGAGTTACCTTTGGCTGTCTTGAGCTGCTCAACCGGCTGGGTGAGCCCCAGTATACCGATGCCGACAAAGAGGTGCTGGTTACGATCTGTGACTACGCCGCCAAGGTTATCGAAAACAGATTGATGCTGGCCGCAATTTCGAAAGAGCTGCACGGCTTCAAAAATCCCGGCTCTCTTAAGAAGACGGGAGACGCGGCATGAGCGCTCCATTAAAGGCAGTGCCACCAGCAGCCGCCGCACCAGAAACCGCAACCGGCGGAACGCGTACCGGCGTGACGAGTATCGCGCCTGCCGCTCCGGCGCCAGCGGCCCCGGCCAGTGGCCGCCCTTCGATGAAATATCTGCTGCATGCGTTGCTCAAGCATGGGGCTTCTGACTTGCATCTCAAGTCGGGTCGTCCGCCCATGTATCGCATCAACGGCAAGCTCGTGGCCGCCAAGATGGCCGAGCTTTCGACCGAGGCGGTGAAAGAGATTCTTTACGGCATTCTGAGCGACAAGCTCATTCGCGACTTCGAAAAAAACTGCCAGGTTGACTGCAGCTTTCTGCTCGAAGGCATGGGCCGGTTTCGCGCCAACGTTTACGTGCAAAGAGGCACGGTTGCCGGCGTGATTCGCATGATTCCGCTTACGATTCCAAGTTTGGAAAGCCTTAATCTGCCGCCTGTACTCAAAGAACTCGCGATGAAAAAGCGTGGACTCGTTCTGATTACCGGCAGCACCGGCAGCGGCAAATCAACCACGATGGCCGCGATGATCAATCACATCAACGAAAACCGCCATTCGCATATCGTGACGATTGAAGACCCGATCGAGTTCGTCTATCGCGACATGAAGAGCAGCGTCTCGCAGCGCGAGGTGGGCAGCGATGCCTTGACCATGCACGATGCCCTGATGGGCGCCATGCGCCAGGACCCCAACGTGATTACGATTGGCGAAATGCGCCAGACCGAAACCATTGAAACCGCGCTTACCGCGGCCGAAACCGGTCACCTCGTGTTTTCCACGCTACACACGAACGACGCCAAATCGACCATCGATCGCATCGTGGACGTTTTTCCGCCAGCCTCGAAAAATCAGGTGCGCATTCAGCTTAGCGCCTGCCTGCTTGCAATCGTCAGCCAGAAGCTCGTACCGCGCGCCGATGGCGAAGGCCGGGTTGCCGTGTGCGAGGTGCTGATCAAGAGTCCGACCATCGAAAATCTCATCCTGACCGGCGAGATAGACAAGATCAACGAGGCGATGGCCAGCTCGACGACCTACTACAAGATGCAGACCTTCAATCAGGCCCTGGAACGTCTGGTAATGGCCGGCACGGTTACGAACGAAGATGCGATCTTCGCCAGCAACTCGCCCGAAGATCTCAAGATGCGTCTGTCCGGCTTCAAGAAAGAAGAAGGCTTCTAGCCCGGAATTCTCACCAGCTTTCTGCTGCGGCCGTGGATCTGCTCGCGTGGTCGCACGTGCTCGGGGATTTCGCTCGCTCACCCCTGCGCGCGTGCAACCACGCGGCAGCTCCGCGCCCTCGCGACGAAAGATGGTGAGAAATCCGGGCTAAGCCTTAGCCACTTTCGTGGTGGTTCCCAGGCCGTGATACGTCTTCTTCAGCAGAAGCGCGTCGTGCTCAAGCTCGGGGCTTTCGCAGATGATCGCGCCGCGCACGTTGAAGTCGCGGCAGGCTTTCAGAAAGTCTTTGTAGTTGAACTCGCTCTCTTTGAGCGACAGGTGCTTGATCTCGCCTTTGGGTCCGTACTGGATTCCGGCGACGTGAATGTGCATCTGGTTCAAAGCGCCTTTGCCCAAGGCCTTCTTGTAGCGTTCAAAAACTTCCGAAAACTGCTTGTAGTTGTTGGCCTGGCCATCGGTGCGGGCCTGGTTGTGCGAGAAGTCGAGGCAGGGATAAACTTGCGGCACTTCCTGGCTCAGCTCGCACAGCTCTTCGAGCGTGCCAAACTGGCTCTTGCGTCCGGTAAGTTCAGGGCGCAGATGAATTGAATTTTCTTCGTCGCCCAGCCGTTCGGTAATCTGTTTCAGATAGCGCTTCACGATATCGAAAACAGTTTTCGGATCGTCCTTCATGTAGAACGCCGCGTGAAAGGTCATGCTGTACGCGCCGCACATGCCGGCAAGGCGCGCGGTTTGAAGCAGGCGGTTAATCGACGCATCGATCTTGTCCTGCTCTTTGGCGTTCAGATTGATGTAATAGGGAGCGTGAGCGGTAAGCGTGATGCCGAGCTTCTTTGCCGTGCGGCTGATCTCGTCGGCAGTTTCGTCGCGCATGCGAACACCGTGGGCGAATTCGAGCTCCATGCAATCAAGGCCAATATCCTTAACCTTTTGCAGAGCCCCGATCGGATCTTTTTTCGGTGCAGTGCTTGGAAAACCAGCTGTACCGAACCCGAGCTTTTCCATTCCTGTGTTACCCCTTGCTCTCCGTTGAAATACTGCTCAAACGAAGCCACCTTCTAACATGGCGCACGATGCGGAACAAGTGGTTGCGCATAAGCATTTGCCGTAGTTATATGGAACATCGTCCAATTTGTTGATTAGACAGGGAATAATGCGTAATTACTTGAAAACATTTACCTTTCTGGTGTTGCTCTCGGGCTTGCTCACGTCCTTTGGCTACCTCATTGGGGGCACCCAGGGGGTGGTTGCGGGGTTTGCCCTCGCTCTAATGGTAAATTTTATTTCATATTGGTTCTCAGATCGCATCGTTTTGTCCATGCACCACGCTCAAGAAGTGCAGTCGGGCGATGCTCAGGGACTGTATGAGATGGTCGAGCGCCTTGCGCAACGTGCGCGTATTCCGACGCCGCGGGTGTATTTAATTCCCGACCATTCCCCCAATGCTTTTGCCACGGGCCGTAACCCTCACCACGCAGCGGTGGCAGTTACCCAGGGATTACTGAGTGTGCTGAGCTATCAGGAGCTGGAAGCGGTGCTTGCGCACGAGCTTTCACATGTGAAACATCGCGATACTTTGATTAGTTGCATCGCGGCCACGATGGCCTCGGCTATTATGCTTTTTGCAAACATGGCGCGTTGGGCGTCGCTTTTTGGCGGGGTACAACGGCGTGACGAAAATGGCCGTAGCGCAGGTGCGCTTGAGGTTCTGGTCATGTCGGTAGTTGCGCCTCTGGCGGCACTGCTGGTTCAGTTTGCGGTTTCGCGAGGGCGGGAATACGAGGCGGACTCCTGGGGGGCATTGCTGTGTGGGAATCCAGAATGGCTTGCCAATGCGCTTCGAAAGATTCAGAACATTAGTGCGGGCTTACCGCTCGCTACTGGTGGTCCTGCCACGGCGCACCTGTATATCGTGAACCCATTTTCGGGCAGCGCGCTTCTGAACCTGTTCAGCACGCATCCGCCAATCGAAGATCGAATTGCGCGGTTGCTGAAAATCAGACCGGAGTAAAGATCATGACGCAGTCGACTCGAGGATTGGATTTTACCACTTTCGTACTTTCTGTTTCGTCAGCCGCCTTTATGGGGCTGGGCCTGACGCCACGGCCGGGCGGTGACAAGCCGGAGCTCGATCTCGAGCTTGCCCGTCAGAACATCGATCTGCTCGAACTCATCAAAGAGAAAACCTTGAATAACCTTACTCCCGAAGAAGCAAAGCTGCTCGACAGCCTGCTGTTCGAAACCCGAATGCGCTTCGTGGAAGCTCAGAGGAAGTGACTATGCGTTTCACTAATTTTTTGACCGTTGTGCTCAGTCTGCTCGTGGCTCTGCCCGCGTACGCGGCCAGCAGCGAGAACAAGAGTGACCTCGTCAATATCTTTGTCCAGGTTTCGCGCAAGATGATTCCCTCGGTGGTGAACATTCAAACAACCTCGACGGTGAAGATGCCGTGGAGCTCGGGCAACCAGGGCGGTCAGGATGATTTCTGGCGCAAGTTTTTTGAAGAGTTTGGCGGCGAACCGTTTCAGGGCACGCCGGGCGGACCAGGCGGTGGACCGGCTCCCAAGACGCAGTCTCTGGGTTCGGGCTTTATCATTGAAACGTCAAACACGGGCGGCCTGATTTTGACCAACAGCCACGTGGTCGAAGGCGCCGAAGAGGTGAAGGTCAGATTTACCGAAGCCGCCGATGAAAAAGAATCCGATGGCGAGGTGGTCGGCAACGACCCCGACCTGGATATCGCGCTGATCAAGGTTAAGACGAGACGCAAGCTGCAAGCGGCCGTGTTGAGCGACTCTGATAAACTCGAGGTTGGCGAATGGGTGGCGGCCGTCGGAAATCCGTTTGGTCACGGGCACTCGGTTTCGCATGGAATCGTGAGTGCCAAAGAGCGCACGCTTCCGGGTGGCTTTGGCAAGTATCTGCAAGTTGATGCACCTATCAATCCCGGCAACTCAGGCGGGCCATTGGTTAACCTGAGTGGCGAGGTGGTGGGCATCAATAACGCCATTGACGCACGTGGCTCGGGCATCGGTTTTGCCATTCCTATCAATCTGGTTAAGGCCGTGCTGCCCCAGCTCAAAACCAAGGGCCGGGTAGAGCGGGGCTTTATCGGGGTAAGTATTGATGATTTACGATCCGATCTGGCAAAGACCCTGAAACTTGACGAAGGCCTGAGAGCACCCATCATTACTAATGTGATGCCGGGGCAGCCAGCCGACAAGGCGGGGCTGCAGGCTTACGACGTGATTACCGCGGTTGATGGCACGACGGTGCACAACGGCGCAGACCTCGTCGAACGAATCACCGCCATTCCCATTGGCGACTCGGTAAAGCTGACCGTGCTGCGGTCGGGCAAGGAAAAGGTTGTCTCGGTTGTGATTGCGCGGCGTCCGGATCTTGGACGAGAGAAGAACGGAAAGCGTAACGACAAGCCGGGCAAACAGGCTAAGCCTTCGCGGGTTGAAACTGGAATGTTGCTTGAAGATATAGATGCCGACGTGGCGCACGAGCTGGGTTTGCCAGAGACGTTTCAAGGCGTCGTGGTTTCGCAGGTAACACCTGGGGCGGCTGCCTTTACGGCAGGCCTAATGCGCGGTGATGTGATTCTGGAAGTCGATCGAAAGCCGGTAAAGACAGTCGAGCAGTTTTATAAAACGGTAAAGACCAAAAAAACGTATCTCCTGCGGGTACGCAAGCAAGACGAAGCAGGCCGCGAAACCTTCGCGGTTATTGCCTTAAAACTGGCCGCCTCGGACGAGTAGTCAGCGAGCGGCCAAACGACCTCGAAGGGGGCTTCGAAAATGGCCGCAAAATTCACGACAAAAGCCGAAGAGGCCCTGGTTGAGGCGCAGCACATTGCTATTCGCCATAGTCATCAAGAGCTGCAGCCCGAACATCTCTTGCTCGCGCTTTTTGCCCAGGAAGACGGCATTGTGCCGTCCATTGCGGCCGCGGCAGGTGCCGACGTCACAGCGATAACCCAGGCGCTTGAGCAGCAGCTCAGAAAACTTCCCTCTGTCTCGGGTGGCTCGGCCGAGGGTAAGGTTTATCCCTCGGGCAGCTTCAACAAGCTGCTGGTGGGTGCCGAAGATGAGGCTAAAAAGCTGAAAGACGAGTTCGTCAGCACCGAGCATTTTCTGCTCGCTTACCTTGGTCAAAAAACTTTCAAGTCCACCGAGGCCAGCAATGCCTTGTTTCGCGCCGGTTTGACCTACGACAAGGTGCTGGGCGTGCTGGCCAAGATGCGCGGCAATCAGCGGGTGCAAGACGAGAACCCCGAGGGCAAGATGAACGCGCTCCAAAAGTATGGACGCGATCTGACCGAGATGGCCCAAAAGGGCAAGCTCGACCCGGTTATCGGGCGCGACGAAGAAATTCGGCGGGTGATGCAGGTGCTGTCGCGACGAACCAAAAACAATCCGGTGTTGATTGGCGAGCCGGGCGTGGGCAAAACAGCGGTGGTCGAAGGACTTGCGCAGCGTATAGCCGCAGGCGACGTGCCCGAGAGCTTGAAAAACAAGCGGGTCATCACGCTTGATCTGGGCGCGCTTATTGCCGGCGCCAAATTTCGAGGCGAGTTCGAAGAGCGGCTCAAGGCCGTGCTCAAGGCCGTGGCGGACGCCGCCGGCGAAATCATTCTTTTCATCGACGAGATTCACACGCTGGTCGGCGCGGGCGCCGCCGAGGGCGCCATGGATGCGTCCAATATGCTCAAGCCGGCCCTGGCACGCGGCGAGCTGCATTGCATTGGCGCCACGACCTTAAGCGAATATAAAAAGAAAATCGAAAAAGACGCCGCGCTCGAACGGCGTTTTCAGCCCGTAGTCGTGCGCGAACCCACGGTGGAAGACACGATTTCCATTTTGCGTGGCCTGCGCGAAAAATACGAGGTGCACCACGGCGTGACCATCAAAGACAGCGCGCTGGTAGCGGCTGCCACGCTTTCGAATCGTTATATCTCAGACCGGTTTCTGCCCGACAAGGCGATCGATCTGGTTGACGAAGCCGCGAGTCGCGTGAAGATGGCGCTGGAGTCGCTGCCCGAAGAAATTGATAATCTTAACCGGCGAATTCTGATGCTCGAAATCGAACGTCAGGCCCTGAAAAAAGAGTCAGACACCCAGTCGAAAGAACGCCTGAAAAAAATTGAAGCCGAGCTCAAGACTCTGACCGAGCAAGCCTCAACCATGAAGGCGCAGTGGCAGAAAGAGCGCACTGAAGTAACCGAGATGTCTGCCATCAAGACAGAGATCGAACAGAAGCGCATCGAGATGGAGCACGCTGAAAAGCGTGGTGATCTTGAAAAAGCCGCGCAGCTCAAATACGGAGTACTGCTCGAGCTGCAGAAGAATCTCGATCAGAAGACGGCCAAGGCCCAGGATCGCAAGATGCTGCATCAAGAAGTTGACGAGAGCAACATCGCCGACGTTGTTTCGAGGTGGAGTGGCGTGCCGGTGTCGAAGATGCTCGAAGGCGAGCAGAGCAAGCTGCTCAAGATGGAAGAACGGCTGCATCAGCGCGTGGTTGGCCAGGACAAGGCGGTTACCGCGGTGTCGAATGCCATTCGCCGGGCGCGTGCCGGTTTGCAAGATCCTCATCGCCCAATCGGGTCGTTCATGTTTTTGGGGCCTACCGGCGTGGGCAAGACCGAAACGGCCAAGGCCCTGGCTGCCTTTATGTTCGATGACGAGCATGCGATGATTCGCATCGATATGTCGGAGTATATGGAAAAACATTCCGTGGCCCGGCTTATCGGCGCCCCTCCGGGCTACGTCGGCTATGAAGAAGGGGGGCAGCTGAGCGAGGCGGTTCGCCGCCGGCCGTATAGCGTGGTGCTGCTGGACGAAATCGAAAAGGCGCATCCCGATGTTTTCAACGTCTTTTTACAGGTGCTGGACGATGGCCGGATTACCGACGGCCAGGGGCGTACGGTGGACTTTACCAACACCGTCATCATCATGACCAGCAATGTGGGCAGCCGCGAGATCATGGGCGAGCCCGATGCCGAAAAGCGCGAAATCAAGGTAAATGCCGTCTTGCGCGAGCACTTCAAGCCCGAGTTTCTCAACCGCATTGACGATATCGTGACCTTCGACAGCTTGGGCCGCGACCATCTCAAGGGGATTGTAAGGGTGCAGATGAAGCATCTCGAAGAGCTGCTGGCCCAGCGCCAGCTTAAGCTTAATATCTCAGATGAGGCTCTGGAGCTGCTTTCCGAGAAGGGGTATGACCCCGACTTCGGCGCCAGGCCGTTAAAACGGCTTATTCAGCGCGAACTTCAGAACGTGCTGGCGTCGAAGCTGCTTGAAGGCCGTTACAAGGACGGCGACACGATTCATGTTACTGCCGGCAACGGCAAGATCGAGATCAACGATGGTGGCAAGTTAAAGGCGGTGGCCGGCGGATGAATCAACCGGAATTATTTGCCTAATTGATATATTGCATCAATTCCATGGACACCCTACAATTGTAGTCAGGAGATTGGGAGAGCATCCACCATGGAAATCACAGAGATTAAAATCTTTCCGGTCAACGAAGAGAAGCTGAAGGCCTACGTTACGATCATTCTCGACAACTGTTTTGTGGTGCGAGACCTGAAAGTGATCAATGGCACCACGGGGCTTTTCGTGGCCATGCCCTCGAAGAAGCGCAAAGACGGCGCCTTCAAGGACATTGCCCACCCGCTCAACAACGAGACCCGCGCAATGATGGAAAACAAGATTCTGGACGCGTACAACGCCGAGCTCAACAAGGGCGGCGGCGGCGCGGGCTCGCACGACGACTGACAGAGTTCTAATCGGTGCACGCCATTCTTTTTGCGGTTCTACTGTCGATTGCTCCCGGTTTTGCTCATGAAGAGCATACCAGCGAATGGAATTACATTGAGGTGCGCTGGCCCCGGCATATCGGTCCTTTGATCGACGAGGTCGATCCCGACGCGTACATACATCAGGTCGTCGGAAAAGAGAGTACCCGGCTCAATGGGTGGAACGGTCGTCAGGGTAGCCGGGCGCTGGATACGACCACCGCCTGCGGTCTCCATTTTGACGGGTACCTGCGCCAGCGTCCTTACGGCACGTATGTCATTCTGATTGTCTCTGCGGCTGACAAGCAAGAGCACAAGCTGAAATGGATTCCGGTCGAATACCGGTTCGATAATGAGAAGCCGCGGTATTTTTCACGTCGTGGCGGCAGTCCAAATGAAGAAGAAGTTAAAAAATCGCTGAACTCCGAGGTGCAGCAGCAGGCCTATACCCACGTCGAGGGGCGGCCCGACGCCAAGTCGCATCCCGAGTTGTACCCCGAGTACCACAAGTATCTTTTCGACGACGGCAAGCCGACGCACGAATATCGCACGCGCGGCACCGTCACGATAAATCCCAAGTTCAAGTACCTTGAGGTGGTGAAGTTTCCGGACCCCAAAGAGCTGACCACTCATGACTGGCTGCAAGTGTATCTACCCTGGGTGGAAGGCTGCGACACCAAGCCCGACCTTGAATTCAATCGCAACCAGAAGCAGGAGGTCGTCTGGGATGGCCATATGCGAGGTGCGCTGAGCGTGGGTGCGGCGTCCATTCTGCCGTTTCGTGATGCGGGTTGGGAGGCGCTGCGCCCCAGCCCCTCGTACTATCTGCGTTTTGCGTATCTGGGGTGGGCCCACCAGGGCTTTACCGTCGAGGTGCACGCGACCTCGCTGCATGACACGACCAAAACCGGCGGCACAACGGCTGCGTTTCTTACGCGCCACTCCTACGGTTATGCTTTCTGGCCGCACCGCTACCTGACGTTAAGCGCCGAGCTTGGGTTTCGGGGAATGATCAGCTCGGCGGGTACTTCACCAGGGTGGGGCGGCGGCCTGAATCTGGCCTGGGAAGTGCCTCGAACCCGTCACCATTCGACCGGCCAACGGCTAATATTCGAAGGGGGCTGTGATTTGGAAAGAAACTATGGCGGCCCCATCAATAATCATGATGTGCGCGGCGCTTGGGGCAATTGTAAAATTGGCTTTGGCTTGGGCTGGTGATAGAAAGAGTGCATGCCGCACAGAGACGATCATTCCGCCCCACGAAATCCGAATTTTTTGCAACGCCAGCTTGAGCGCGCCCGTTTTGAGCGCGCGCTGGAAGTTGTCGACAGCATGGTTGAGAGCGGGGCGTTTCTGAATACGGCCGAGCTGGCGCGCATCAACAATGTTTTGCGCGGTGAAAAAACCGAGCCCTGGCGGGAAGGTTCGGCAGTATGCAATCTGCCCTCGGGCCGCGAAGAAAATCTGCAAATTCTGGCCGACCCTATTACCAAGGCCAAAGACCTACTTAGAACAGCCAAAGATCGCGCGGCTTCTGGCGAAGTGGTCGAGGCAGCCGCAGATCTTTATGCGCATCTGGTTTTAACCCACGTTTTTAAAGACGCCAACCGGCGTACCGCCGTTGTTGCGGCCTCGTATCTGCTGCGTCTGCATGGCGTTCAGGTGTCGGCCATGGGCTTGCATGAGCTGGGCTTGGGCGATCTGCGCGCCGAGGGCCAGATGGAAGTTCTGCGCGAAACCCTAAGAAACGCCGTTAAGCTTGCGGCACGAACCCCGCGCGTTTGATTTTTGCTGGCTTTGGCGTGTGCCGCGACCGTAAAAACACGCCGTCGCGATCTTGCTGACTGATGGCCTTGGTTTCGAGCCCCACGTCTTTCATGGCTCTGCGCAGGGGGCGCGCCTCGAACTTATAGAACCGCATCACGGTGTCGAGCAGCTCCTGCACCTGGGCGGCATGTTTGCGCGCAAAAGGTTTTTCCACCAGCGCCATTACGGCCTTTTCAAGAAATTCCTTGGATTCGCCTCGCAAAAACGCCTCAAGCAGGGGTAGCCACTGCTCGCCCACCTGTCTAAAACCGGCGACAATCGAGTAGCGCACACGCGGAAAGGCACCGAGCTTTTTCAGGGGCTCGCGGTGTCCGATGTGCCCAAGCAGCTCGAGCAGGGCCATAAAGCCCTCGCGGGTGAGTTCGCGCGAGCGAAAGGCGCCAAAAAAATCGAACATGGGATAGTCAGCGGGTGAGGTTGAATAGCACAGATACAGATTGAGTCCGTCGCGGCGTAGTCCGACACAGGGATAGAGAAAGGAAAAAGCCCCGGCAATATTAAAGCGGGGCCGAAGCCGCCGGATGAGCTCGTTTTCCAGCAGCAGGGCTTCCAGATCACTCGTACAGGCGGTAAAGCGCAACGAGGCGGCATCACCAAGAATGGCTCGCATCTTGTGGTGCTTCTTGCAGCGACGGGCATTGCGGTACTGTTGCAGGCGTCGGCGCAGTATTTTGGCCTTGCCAACGTAAACCGTGGTGCCGGCGCCGTCGAGCATCTCGTAGACGCCCGGGCAAAGCGGTACGCTGTCAATGAATTCAGACCCAAACTTGCGATCAAAGAGAGTTTTCTTCGTGCCCATGGTTGCTGGCTTGATTATGCCACATAACCGCAATAGGTTTAAGCCATGAGTGCAACGTTGTCGGTGGTCATTGCGGCGCGAAACTGCGCCGATCGTCTTGAGACGACGGTTCAGCCGTGGCGTCCCATTGCACACGAGATCATCGTGGCCGACCAGATGAGCACAGATCAGACGGCCGAGGTTGCTCAGAAGCTGGGCTGTCGGCTCATTCGCAATGACCCGCCTGGGGGTAACTTCGACCTGAATCGCAAGCTGGGCATGGAGCAAGCTACGGGCGACTGGATTCTTTACATCGATACCGACGAGCGCCCCACGGCCGAGCTGCTTGCCGAAATCAGAAAGTTTTTAGAGCAGCCGCTGGGGCCCACGTCGCCCAATGGCGTGCGCATCCCAAACATGTTTTACTTTCTGGGGCGTCCTTTGCGGCATGGCATTTTCAATCCGCGTTCAGCCGAGATACGCATGGTGCGCCGTGGAAAATGGCAGTATCCCTGCGAGAGCGGGTTTCATCGCGGTCTTTCGGTAGAGGGTAAGGTTGCGCGTTTCAAGAACGTGTATAAGCACTTTAACGTGAACTCGCTGGCAGAGTGGTTTCTCAAAACCAATCAATACACCGAGCACGATGCGGACAAAAAAATCCAGGAGCTCGCGCCCGGCGACGTGGTTATGACCTACGGCGCGTTTTTCAGCGCCTTTCGGTTTTTTGTGCGCCATTACTTTTTTCGTCTGGGATTTTTAGACGGATTTCCTGGTCTGGTCGCCGTGTTTTATTTCATGCTGTACCATCTGACGCTGCGGATAAAGCTGTGGGAGCGCACGAATCAGCGCGGGTTAAAAGAAGAGCGTGACTATCTCAGGCCGCTCGAAATTCCCCGGCGCTAGTCCTGGGTAATGTCGTCTGGGATTTCGCCCAGCGGCGCCTCACCGGTGGGCGGAAAATGTGTGGCCAGGGCAGCGCCCACGATTTCCACGGCTTTGTGCAAGCCCAGATAATGATCGCCTTTGGTGAAGTGGCTGCGCAGCTCGTCCACCAGCGCTTGCCAGCCCGTCTGGCTGATCTTTTCGTGAATGGCCTTGGCGCCCAGGCAGGCCAGCTGTCGGTCTTGGGTTGCGATAAAGATGAGAACCGCGTTTTGATGACGGGTTCTGTCCATGCCCAGCTTTTTAAATACCCGGGCGGCATCGTGCATGGGGCCGTAGCGCGAAACTTTTTTTGAAAGATGAACGTGAATTTCGCCTGTCGTGGCGCGCTCCATGGCGCGAATAAGGGTGACGAGCCGCTGCTCTTCTGGCTCGTTGATAAAGTTACCAGCTGCCACTTGCGCCTCCGCCACCGGACATGCCACCACCGCCGCCGCCCCAGTCGCCACCACCACCCCAACCTCCGCCACTACCGCCGCCCCAGCCACCACCGCCGCCACCCAACCACCACCACCAGTTGCTGCGGCCATAGACGCCACCGGCGCCAATACTGCGGCCATTTCGTTTCGGAAAAAAAATGGAGTACAAAAAGATCATCACAATAAGCGCAATCAGAATATCGCGTATCGGATTTTTCTGCGCGCGCGGCGGTGCCGCCGCCAGATTTTTTCCATCGACAAAGATATCTTCCAGGCGCTTTTCAAAAACAAGTACCGCAGTTGCTACCTGGCCCTGCTTCAAAAAAGGCACCATCTCTTCGCGAATTATGCGGCCGGCAAGCGCATCGGGCAGCTGCCCTTCGAGTCCGTAGCCAACCTCGATTCGAAGCGCGTGTTCGCGCAAGCCCAGCACCAGCAAGATGCCGTCGTTTTGCTTGTCCCTGCCCAGGCGCCATTTCGTAAAGAGCTTGTTGGCAAAGTCATCTACCGGCGCGCCGCCAAGATCGGCAAAAATGGCGACGGCCGCCTGATGTCCGGTCTTGGCTTCGAATGCCGCAAATTTTTGCTCAAGGCCCGCCAAGGCATTTCCGGCAAGCGCCTGCGCATAGTCGTTCACATGGTGGTGGGGCCGGTCGGGCAGCGCCGTCTGGGCCTGCACGCCATGGGGAACAAAGGCGATTAGCGCAAGAAGCCAGAAGCTTGGGCGCATCAGAACTGCACTTTAGGAGCGGTGTCGGCACCTTGCTGGGCCTGGAAATAGGCGCGGGCCTGCAGGCCGCGCATGCCGGCAATGATTGAGGTGGGAAACATGCGAATCGCCGAGTTGTAGTCTTGCGCCACCTCGTTGAAGCGTTTGCGTTCGACAGCAATGCGATTCTCGGTCCCTTCGAGCTGCACTTGCAGGTCGCGAAAATTTTCGTTGGCTTTCAGGTCAGGATATTTTTCGACGACGACCATCAGCCGGCTGAGTGCCGAGCCCAGGGCGTCCTGAGACTTCTGAAAAGCTTCCAGCTTCTTGGGGTCGCCAGTTGCCAGGTCTTTTCCGGGGGCTACGGCCTGATTGCGGGCTTGAATCACCTTTTCAAGGGTTTCGCGCTCGTGAGTGGCGTAGCCTTTTACGGTGTTCACCAGATTCGGAATCAGGTCCATGCGGCGCTGATACACATTTTCAACCTGGGCCCAGGCGGCTTTAACACCTTCGTCTTTGGCCACCAGCGAGTTTCCCGCCGAGATAAACCACAGAACTCCCACGGCAAGTACGCCCAGTACGGCAAGCAACGCAATTAATCCACGATTCATAGTAGCTCCTCTTATCTCATGCCCTTACTAATAAAAAATACCGATGTCAGCAGCAAGCCCATTCCTATCATCTGTGTCGGGGTCAGGGCTTGTCCTAAAAAACGCCAGTTGATCAGAACTGCCGCGGCGGGAAAAAACAGCTCCGCAAAAGTGGCGCTGCTGGCCCTCGTTCGCTTAAGGCCCGCGTAGTAGAGATAAAGCGCCAGCACGCCCGGCACCAGGGCCATGTAAAGAATCGAGCGCAGCTCGGGGGCGTCAAGGTGGTCTGGCCGGCTGGCGCTCATGAAACTCAGCGCCAGCAGCAAAGTGATGCCAAGCAGGCCAAAGGCCAGCCGCAAAAACGCGGTAACCGGAAACGAAACTCTTCCCGTAACGAATTTTCCGCAAACCGTGCTCAGGCCCCAGCACCCGGCCGCCAGTAGCGCCAGTCCGGCGCCAGCCATATTGCCGCTTGCCCCGGGGGTAATCGAGAGCGCGCGCTCGGGTAGCGAAATCATGGCTGCCGCAACAAGTGCCACGAGGCCCCACGGATAAAAATCACTGCGAGGCTTTTCACCGAGCAGAACTCTTGCGCCCAGCACGGCAAAGATGGGCTGCAGCTTTTGTAACAAGATGGTCACCGAGGGGTTCACAAATCGAAACGACGCCGTGAAGAAAAACGTTCCCAGCGCCGAACCCATAATGCCGATAAACGCAATGGCCAGCCAGCCCCGCGTCTTAAGCGCCTTGAGCTCGTGGGTTCGCGTCAAAAACAGCGGCAGCGTGGCCACCACGCCAATCGCATGCTCCAGAAAAACGATGGTGCCCGGGTCCATAGTGCGCGCAAGCGGCATGCGAAAAAGCGCATCAGTAGCCCAAAGTGCCGCGCAGATGACGATGAGAATAATTCCCAGCATTATGCTGGAACGGTAGCCCAGCCCAGTCTGTCGCGCCAGCCGCAAATATTCACGATCGACTGCTGGCCCATCAGCTCACGCGTTTCGGCTTTGCCGCGTCTGCCTTTGGGCAGCGTATAGAGGCTCTGATCAAAAAGCCCAAAGTGCACGTTGACGGGCTGAAACTCGTCAGCCGGGCTGTTGAAGATATAATGGCACAGGCCGCCCAGTGCCGACGCGCGCGGCGGCAGGTTCCACTCCCGCCCACTGATCTCGCTCCAGATGGCCATCGACAACAGCAGGCCAATCGCGGATGACTCGGTGTAGCCTTCAACGCCCGTAATCTGGCCGGCCAGGCGCACGGCACGGTGGTCTTTGAGCGCAAAATGCTTGTCGAGCAGTAAGGGCGAGCAGATGTACGTGTTACGGTGCATCGAACCCAGGCGTAGAAACTCGGCGTGCTCGAGACCGGGAATGAGCTGAAAAACGCGCTTTTGTTCGCCGTATTTCAGCTTCGTCTGAAATCCAACAATGTTGTAAGCGCTGCGGCTCAGATTGTCGATTCGCAGCTGCACCACGGCGTGCGGCCGGCGGCCCGTGCGCGGGTCTTCGAGGCCCACGGGCTTCATCGGGCCAAAGCGGGGCGAGTCGCGGCCGGTTTCGGCAATCGCCTCGATGGGCTGGCAGCCCTGAAAGTACTGCGCCTCTTCGAAGTCCTGAAAATCCATTTTTTCGGCCGCGATCATGGCGTCGTAAAAGCGGTTGTATTCGTCTTCGGTCATGGGGCAGTTCAGATAGTCGTCGCCGCCCTTGCCATAGCGTGAGGCCGCAAAAACGATTTCACGATTAACCGACGACGCTTCCACCACGGGCGCGATGGCGTCGTAAAAATAAAGGCCAAGGCCACCTGACAGAGATTTTACGTAGTCGGCAAGCTTGCCTTGCGTCAGCGGGCCGGTGGCCAGCACCGTTGCATAGGCGGGTGGCAGCGACGCGAGGTCTTCGACGACCATCGAAATGCGTTCCACATTTCCGGTGGCCAGCACCGCGCGTTCCACCTCGCGCGAAAAAACTTCGCGGTCAACCGCAAGCGCGTCGCCCGCGGGCACCTGGGCTACGGGTGCTGATTTGACGAGCAAACTTCCCAGCTCTTTGAGCTCGCGTTTCAGAATGCCAGGCGCGGAGTGCGCAGCCATGGACTTAAACGTGTTGCTGCAAACCAGCTCGGCTAAGCCACCCGTACGGTGTGCGGGCGTGAGCTGCTGGGGGCGCATCTCGAAAAGCCGTACTTTAATTCCACGCGAGCCAAGCTGGTAGGCCAGCTCCGAGCCCGCCAAGCCGCCGCCAATCACATTTACTACTGTTTCTGACATGTCGCGTCTTATATCCTATCGGGCTGCCGCGTACAATGCACATATGACCCGGCTTATCGCCCCCTATCTTGAGACGTTTGAGAGCTATCTGAAGATTCAAAAAGGCGCTTCCACACATACCGTTCGGGGCTACCTGTCTGATCTCAGGCAGTGGGACGAGCATTTTAGCACGGCGGGCGTCACTGCGTTTGAGGGGCTGAACAGCGATCATGTGCGCGGGTTTCTGGGTGCCCGCGACGACTGCGAGCCGGCAACCTTGCAGCGAAAACTTGCGGCTCTGCGCACTTTTCTTGAGTTTCTGACGCGTGAAAAAATCGTGCAGGCTGATGTTTCGCGCAATATTCCCTCGCCCAAGCGCCGCCGCAAGTTGCCGCGGGTTTTAAACGAAGAGCAGGCTGCCACCCTGGCTGCTACGCCCCAGGCACTGACCCGTTTTTTACGGCGCGATCAGGTGCTGCTCGAAATTCTATACTGCTGCGGCCTGCGCGCCTCAGAGGCGGCCGCCCTGGACTGGCAAGACATCTCGTGGAGCGAAGCGCAGCTGTGTGTGCGGCTGGGTAAGGGGGGCAAGGGCCGTGTTGTTCCGCTTTTGCCCTCGGCGCTTGTGGCTTTGCAGAATTTACGGGACGAAAATCCGGGGGATTTGACCGGACCCATTCTGAGAAATTTTCGCGGCACCCGGCTCAGCACGCGCTGGATTCAAAAGATCATTGTGCTGCGTGCGCGTCAGCTTGGGCTTCCGCAGCACACCACGCCGCATACGCTGCGGCATTCTTTTGCGACGCATCTGCTTTCGAACGGCGCGAATCTACGGGCGATTCAGGAGCTGCTGGGCCACTCCAGTCTTTCTACCACGCAGCGTTATACGCACCTGGATCAGAAAGCGCTTTGCGAAGAGTACGACCGGTCGCATCCATTGGCGAAACGCTCGAAGTAAGCTAGACCCGGGGAATGAAACTAACCATCGTCTTGAGTTTGGGCCTGGCTTGCCTGTCGTTTGCTGCTGGCCCTGCGCGCGCAGAGGGGTTGACGTCTGCGACTGAGCAAAAAAACCTGATCGAGTCTTTGTCGGGCGCAGCCCAGCTTGGAGTGGGTGGCCTGCCCAATATCCTGAGCCAGCGTTTTAGCGACAGCCCCGAGATTCAAACCACGGCGCAATACCTTAAAGCCAAATACGACGAGCTGGGAATTCAGGCGGGCATTGCGGACTATGACCCGCTGGACGCATTTCCGTTTTATTTTCAAAATACCGACAAAACCTATCGTTCGTATTTCGTGCACATGATGCCGATGTTGCGTTCCGACTTTGACGGGCTTTGCGCGGGCACGTTGCCAGCCGATAAGCTTGATACGGTTGTAAAGCGGCTGAAGCGAGTTGGGCTGGAAAAAGACTCGTTTTGCAAAGTCGCGGTGAAAGACCGGGTTGAGACCTACATTCACACGACGATTGAACATTCTACGAGCATCACCAAAAAACTACTTACCGAACGCACGCAAACAACCTGGCCCGATGTGCTGGCCTATCTGCCTACTGGCGACCTGGGTGGCGAAGTGTTTCAACGCCCGGTGTGCGTGATTGGCGCGCACATGGACAGTGTGGCCCGCGATGGCGGTGGCCGGGGCCCGATCATCTCGCCGGCAACCCTTGCGCCCGGTGCTGACGACAACGGCAGCGGCACGGCAGCGGTACTGACGCTTGCGCGCGGCCTGCGCGACTGGCTGGCGGTGAGCAAGCCGCAGAACATCAAGTGCGACATCATTCTGGCGCATTTTTCGGGCGAAGAAGAAGGCCTGATTGGCAGCATCGCTTTTGCGCATCTTTTGATGAAGCGTCCGATTCTGTGGATGGTCAACTTTGACATGATCGCTTACAACGGCTCGCCTGAGAAGCACGAGGCTGTGGTTAACGTGGGTTACGACAAGGCGTTTGGGCGTGAAGTGGCTGAATACTTTGCGGGCGATACGGCAAAGCTGAAGTCGCTCATCATCGAGCGCGAAACTTTCATCTATAGCAGCGATCAGATCGCTTTCTGGGACATTGGCGTGCCTGGCGTTTCGATTAGCGAGCAGGCCTGCTCGAATTTGAAATGTGATTCGCCGTTTAAGTTCTTTAATCCGAATCTGCATACGCCGGGCGATACGGCGGCTATTCTTGATTTTAATTATGCGGCAGATATTATTGAGCATTCGTTTGATGGTTTGAAGCGGTTGCTTACGGGGGCGTTATGAGCGGTTTGCTGGAATTACGTTGGAAGCGGGCGCGTGCGGCTAATCTTCGGCTGCGTTGTCGGGAGCATATGACGCTGGTTCGGTAATTGGCGTACCGGCACTTTTCACCCCTTGTGACGTGGGCACGCCAGCGTATGATTTTTTGTCATGATCGATCTTATCGAGCTCGTCGCCATGTTTCTGCGTGGGATCATTTCCTCGACCGACCAGGTGCGCCTCGAAAATCTTTATCTTCGGTACCAGCTTCAGGTTTATCGGCGAAACGAAGGCCGCCCGCGGTTTCTACCGCATGATCGCCAGATTCTAACGAAGCTGGCTCTAGCCCTGCGCGGTTGGCGCGAAGCCTGTTATATCGTGAAGCCGGAAACGATCCTCGAATGGCATAAGAGACTGGTGCGCTGGAAATGGACTTTCAAGAAAAGCGGGAGCGCCGGGCGCCCATCTGTAGCGGACGATCTCATTGCTTTCGTCGTGAGAATGAAACGAAGCAACCCAATCTGGGGCGCCAAGCGGCTGCACGGCGAGCTTTTGAAGCTGGGATATCGGTTGTCTGAGTCGAGCGTGCGCAATATCTTGCGTGCCGCTGGCGAGGATCCCGGTGGCGGACTTCCATCAATGAAATGGCGTCAATTCCTAACGATGCACAAGACTGCCTGGGCAATTGACCTATTCACGGTCGAGTCGGCGTTTCTCAAGACCTTTTTCGTGCTGGTCATACTGGATATCAAGAATCGGGTGCTCATCGCTACGAGTGTCACACCTATTTCCGATGGTGAGTGGGTCGCCAACGTCTTGCGCTCCGAGATGGCTGAGCGTAGCACGCCTGACCTTCTTATCCACGACCATGCCAGTATCTTCCGAGGTGCGGATGTTAAAAATTTACTGGTATCTCGAAAGGTTCGCGTGGCAATGACTCCTGTGTACGCGCCCATGGCTAATTGTTTTGTTGAGCGGGTTATTGGCAGCATCAGGCGGGAGTGCACCGATCACTTCCTCTTTTCGGGCCGCAAGCATTTGCAGGTGGTGCTTGACGAGTATCGTTTGTACTATAATACCGCGCGCTGCCACCAGGGAATCGATCAGCGGGTTCCGATGGCCATGGAAAACGGGGAAAAGGGCCCTCGAAATCCGCCGGTTTCGACGTCAGTAATCAGCGCATTTCCATATTTGGGTGGTCTCCATCACGAATATCGCGTGACGGAATAATATTGGATCAGCTTGAGCAGTTTAATGCTGGAAATCGGGCATCTGGTGGGTCTCCGTATGAGTATTTACAGAGCACAAGTCCTACCCGGCTATCAAGGCGGCCATCAGATTTGCTCCGCAGATTTGGCAAAAAGCAAAAGGACCTGGCCCGCAAGTGGCGGCAGGTCCGGAACTCTCGTCGAAGCTTCGAGGTCTGCTTCCTGCTTACCCGCTAAACGCGTTTATCGCCCCGTGGCTGCGTTTTTGGCCTGGTGCTCACTTACTCGTGAGTGTGGAGAGGAACACGTTCCAGATGCTCTTTTGTGTGAAGCTTCAGGAACTCTTTCGAGTCGACATCGTCGACACGATAGAACTCCACGACGCGTTTTCCCTTGTCGCCGGAGACACCAGACAGATCGAAGTAATCGGCGCCGTGGGGATACCCTTTGTTGATGGTCTTTGGCGCAACCAGTTGCTGCTTCTGGCGTGAGTGACAGTCGTAGGTGAAGATTCCAGGCTTTCCGTAGACCGGGCTAACGCTGAAGGCCAGGATCGAGTCCTCGGCCCAAGCGATCGCCGTTACGTCCTTCACCTCTAGGGTGGTTTCGTTTCCGATGGTCAGGCGCAGGACCTTCGCCCCGCCCATGGTGCTCACAGAGAGATCTGTACGACAGCCTCCGTCGGGCGAGTTCGATGTCCCAAGGTTTTTCACGATGCTCGGAGCTGTCGCGCACGCTGTTCCGAAGCTCAGGCACCCAAGCAGAATCGCTGGCAGAAGAATTGAACATCTCATGATCGACCCTCTTTTCGTTTTCATGGCAGAGTCGTCTCGAACGTCTCAATCAGTTCCACTGGTGGAAGCGGCGGTATCGTTATCGTAGTGAGAGGATCGGACTGGTTCTGGTTGAACAGGTTTTCCAGGTCGGAGTTGTTGCCTCGCAGGCAGCCCTCAGTCCTAGAACCCGGCCCGTTGCGGCCGCCGTGCAGACCGATTCCGCGCTGACGAGCGATGTCGCTTGGATTGCCGTTCGAGTCAACAGATCCTATCGGGAAGAAGACCGTCCCGTAAGACGTGGCCTCGTCGCTATCGCTCGGGATTCGTACAGGCGGTTGAACCGGGAAGGTTCCAGCCGGAGCAGGACCGTGGCTGCCGACGGTGTTCGGATCGCCGTTCGGGTTGGTGGTGTTATTGCCGATGTCGACTCGCTGAGGCGGACCTTGCGTGTCAGGTGTATTGCCCGGATAAACGTCCATGTGACGGCGATCCGGCGTGACCACGCCGCGCGAGAGGCCGAGCGGGTCAACGTACTTCACAGGACTTCCACCAACGTAGCCGTAAGAACCACCATTCGAGAGCGGATCGCTCGATAGATGGCGGCCGCTCTCTTGGTCATAAAGCCTGTGATCGAGTTCGTAAATTCTCATCAAGGAGCTGAAGCGGTAGCCAGCATAGCCCGGTGATGCAGGATCGGACGAAGCATTGAGCACTAGATCGCTTCCGAGACTCTCACCGAAGGCGCCGAATGCCATCGACCCACCGGCGACCGGTCCATTCAATACACTCAGGAGGTGATCGCTCACGAACGCCTTGACGCCCGAAGGCCCGATCTCAGCGAGGTGCTCGTTGAGGCCCTTGGCATCGAGGTAGAGTCGCGTGCTACCGTCACCGGCAGTCGTCGTTAGGAATCGACCACGATCACCGAGGTACGAGAAGCTTTGCGTGAAGCTCGTGCCGCCCTTAGAGATCACGTTCGCAGCACGACGCCCGAGAGCATCGTAGTAGAACTGACCGCTTCTGTTCATCGTGTCCGCGCCCGGATCGTAAGCACCGTTTCCGTTCACGTCGGTCACGTTCATGTAAGAAGTGACTCGCGAGTCGGCTCTGTAGCTAAACAGGTCGATGACTTGGGCCGCTGGCGTATTCTTCTGCACGACGTTGCCAAGTCCCATCGAGTCGGATTGATAGCTGTGAAGCGCATCGGAGAGAATCGAGTTCGCGAAGAACACGCTCGAACCGTTGATGTTGTCACCGGCTCTGTTGCCCGCTGGGTCCCACGACCACTGGCGGCTCACGAGAGCACCGAGGTTCACGCCCTGGCTCGGGGCGAAGCCCGTGCTGACGAGCTGGTCGATGCTGTCGTAAGAGAAGTCGAAGCCGCCGAGTTCACGTGTGATTGAGGTGATATTTCCGGCGGGGTCATACGCCAGATTTTCGCTCATCGCTTGGGCAGTCTCGCCGTCGAAGCCGTTCCAGGAGATGGCCGTGATCCTGCTCAACAGGTCATACGAATAGGTTCCTGCCAGGCCCGTCGAGTGCGTGACAGAGTTTTTTCGCCCGAAGCCGTCGTAGCCGATTGTGGCCGAGTAGTTCGCGGCGTTGAAGCCCGACTGGATGCCGGTGAGTCTGCCCGCCGGATCGTATCCAGCGCTGTAGAGCTGCCCATTCGGACCACTGACAGCGGCGATGTTGCCCGTCACGTCGCGACCGATGTTAAACGTACCCTGAGTGAGATTCAGGGCACCGCCAGCAGAGCCCGCAGTAATGCTGTAACTCGACATCAAAAACGGCGGAGCCGTCTCGTTGATGAAGCTCAAGCTCGCCACGGAGTTGTTTGCCGAGATCCGCGCAACATTGTCGATCTGTCGCGAGTAGCTGAAGGTTGAGCTGTCATCGACGTTTGATCCGGTCATGAGTGTCTTCTGGATCACACGGTCGAGCGGATCGTACGCGAGAGCAAGCGTCGAGTGCGTCGCGTTAGCGATGCCGAGCGCGTATTTGTCCGACGAGGTAAGGCGTCCAGCGGTGTCGTAAGAGTAGTTTGTAATCTGAGTGGCCGACAGCGGAGCGCCGCCAGTTCCAGAGATCGCCACGGGCCGCGTCTGCTGTACAAGGCGGCTGTTGCCGTCATAAGAAAACGTCGCGCGGTTCCCATTCGGATCAGTGACAGCGATCTTCTCGCCTCTCGCGTTATACTCGGCGCGTGTCACGTGGCCGTTCGCATCGGTCACACGCGTGAGTCGCTGCCGATTATCGTACTGCATCGTCGTCACGCGGCCGCCGGTGTCGGCGATGGACGTAGGCAGATCGCGCACATGGCAGCCAACGGAGATGATGTTGTAGCCGACCTTCGTGATCTCACCCTTCGGGTTCGTCACTTGTGTGAGCCTGTCGCGATCATCGTAAGTGTAGAACGTCGTCTGCGAAGTTCCACCACCGAGCGGCGTCACCGAGCGCGAGAGCATCTTGCCCATAATGTCGAAAACCATTGAAATCGAAGGTCCCGTGTTGTCGCTGATCGCGGTCAAGCGGTCAAAGTCGTCCCACGTATAGGTGAGAACGTGTCCACTCGTGAACGACCGTGTGAGGACGCGGCCTCTCGCATCGTTGGTCCTGGTTTCGCTGTTGTGCAGGTCAGTGATGCCAGTTATTAAGCCGTTTTGGTCGGTCGTGACCCCATACTGAGAGAGTCCATTGTTTACCGATAAAACGTGCTCGCAAACTAATCTGAGCGCAGGGCCGCGCATTTGCGCGGAACTAAAGCTGTCTTCGCAGTCTGCCACCCTGGTTAATGACCGAATCACGTTTTGACCCCCGATGCGTTATTTTACCCCT
>JBBRLF010000002.1:0-48938 GCA_038231515.1 candidate division WWE3 bacterium | reverse complement strand
TCCCGTAACCTAAGGGAGTGGTTGTGGAGCTAAATCCATGGATGGATTTATGGAAAAGGATTTTCATAAAAGTTCCGCTAGGCCGGTCTCAGGATAGGAAGTCCTAAGATCGGCCACTTTCTTAAGTTCACGACTCCCCAATAACCCAAGCTCCCAAGGAAGGGCGACTGAAGGCTGATGGGAAAGCGAAACAAAGAAATCGATGCCACTAACTCCGAGGCGGCCGAAGCCCTCGAGTCGCTTGAAGCTATCGGCGGCAGCCAGCTCGAAAACGCCCTCAAAAAGATCAAAGTTCTCGAAAAAGAAATCGCCGGCACCATCGCCCTCACGCAGTCCAAGGTTTATCAGCTTGAGTGCCTGGCCAACTTCAGCGCGATTCTCAACTCCACGCTTGATACCGCCACCGTGCGCGAAAAAGCGATGGAGGCGACTTGCAAGCTACTGACCTGCGAGACGGGCTCGCTGCTGCTGGCCGACCCGAAGACGCGCGAGCTGTACTGGGAAACCGCACTTGGGCCCAGCGGTGCTGAGCTGAAGACCTTTCGGCTTCCAATAGACGAGACGAGCATCGCCGGACATGTTGCACTGACCGGGCGGCCGATGCTGATCAATGACGTGGCTCGCAACCCGTTTCACTTCAAGAAGGCCGACGAGAAGACGAGCTTCACGACTAAAAACATGGTCTGCGTGCCGGTGATCGCCAAGGGCAATGTCATCGGCGTGCTTCAGGCCATCAACAAGGACAGCGGCGACTTTGAGTCTGAAGACGTGGGACTGCTCGAAACCCTATCGTACCAGGTTGCAATCGCGATTGAAAACGCGATGCTCTATACCAAACTTAAAGACACTTTTTTACAGACGGCTTCGGCCATGGCCGGCGCAATCGAGGCCAAAGACCGCTACACCGGTGGCCACACCAAGCGCGTGCTGCACTACTCGATGGCGATTGCCGATTACGTGAATCTCACGGCTCATGAGCGCGAGAACTTGCGACTGGCCGCCATTCTGCACGATATCGGAAAGATCGGCATTGACGACAAGGTATTGAAAAAACAATACGCGCTCAATGACGAAGAGTACGAGATCATGAAGAAGCATCCCGCGATCGGCCACGAGATCCTGTCGCAGGTTGATGGGTTGAAAGATATCGTCGACGCCATGCGCTATCATCACGAACGTCCGGACGGAAAGGGCTATCCCTATGGCCTGTCCGGCGATCAGATTCCCAAGATTGCCAGCATCATCAGCGTAGCCGACACCTATGATGCCATGGTCAGCACCCGGCCGTACCGCAAAGGGTTGGATCCCCAGATCGCTTTCAACGAGATCGTGAAATATCGGGGCACGCAGTTTGACGCGGAAATCGTCGATGCGTTTGTAAAGGCTTTCGAAACCGGTACAATCCGAAAGAGAACCAAAGAATCCACCCCTATGGAAACCCCAGAAGCTACCGGAGCCGCTTTCAACAAATGAAAATTAGGGTACTTGGTGGCGATGGTGGCATCGCTCCCGGCCTGAGGACGACCAGCTTTCTCGTCAATGACCGCATCCTCATCGATGCCGGTTCCAGCGCAAGCGCGCTTTCGATTTCCAGACAAGAGAGCATCGATTACGTCGTGATCAGCCACCCTCATATTGACCACGTAAAGGATCTGCCCTTTATGGTGGATAACGTCTTTGGCGCCCGCGAAAAGCCCATGTGCATCGTCAGCGTGCCGCCGGTTATCGGGCATATTAAAAAACATTTGTTCAATGATATTATTTGGCCAGACTTCGCAAAGATTCCCAGTCGCAAGAACCCAACTATAGTTTATAAGTCGGTGAAAGAACGGATCAAAATTGACGACCTGACCATACGTATGTACAGTGTCAATCATCCGTGTAATGCAGTCGGGTTTATCTTGGAAGATGCCAATGGCGCGGTGACGATTACGGGTGATACGGGTCCCACAGAGTTGATTTGGGCGAAGACCAATACGACCAAAAGGATGAAAGCGATCTTTACCGAGATCTCCTTTCCGGTCGAGCAGGAAGTGGTCGCCAACTTGAGTGGGCATTTCACCCCGAAAACGTTCCGCGAGGAGTTAAGAAAGATTCATGCAAACGTCCCGCTTTATATCTACCATCTCAAGCCGCGCTTTAACCAGACGCTGCTCAATGAGATCTACGATCTTAAGATCGACAATCTTACCGTTGTCGAGCAAGAGGACGAGTTTATCTTCTAAGAGCCCCTATTCGAGGAGTTCTTCATGAGCTGGTTTGATAGTATCAAGACCCCAAAAATCAAAGAAAAGCCCTCCGACAAGGTCGTCAAGGTGCCCGAGGGTTTTTGGGTAAAGTGTTCTTCTTGCGGCGAGATTTTGCAGAGCAAGGTTCTCAAAGACAATCTGCAAGTCTGCCCCGAATGCGACTTTCACTTTAGGGTCAGCGCCTGGGAGCGCATTGCGCTGCTGACGCTGGATCAGAAGTTTGAAGAGATGGACGCCCAGCTCCGATCCAATGATCCGCTGGAGTTTCACGACACCAAGCCCTATGCCGCACGGCTACAAAAGGCCGCCGAATCGACTCAGCAGTTTGATGCCATTGTGACGGGACGCGGGGCCATTGCCGGCGTCGAAGTCATGTTGGGTGCGTTTGAGTTTCGCTTCATGGGTGGCAGCATGGGCTCGGTAGTGGGCGAGAAAATTGCGCGTATGCTCGAGGCGGCGATCGATTCCGAGCTGCCGGCCGTGATTATCTCGTCGAGCGGCGGGGCTCGCATGCAGGAGGGCATTCTGTCGCTGATGCAGATGGCTAAAACCTCAGCACTCGTCGGTGAGATGAAGCGCCGGGGTTTGCCTTATATCTCGGTGTTGGCCGATCCCACGACGGGCGGCGTGGCCGCCAGTTTTGCGATGCTGGGCGATATCATTATCGCCGAGCCTAATGCCCTCATTGGTTTTGCTGGACCTCGTGTGATCGAGCAGACGATGCGTCAAGCCTTGCCGAAGGGTTTTCAACGTTCGGAGTATTTGCTGAAGCACGGTTTCGTCGACATGATTGTTCATCGCAAAGATCTTCCACAGACACTCTCCAAGATTTTCTCCATGTTGAAGCAGGGGTCATGGCCGAAAACGGCTCGAAAAACGCACCGCTGAATTCTATAGCTGGGCTCCTGATATTGACTTTGATTTACCTTACCCCCGCCGCACGCGGGCAGGAGAGTGTGCCGGACGGCCCACGTCCTAAAGAGGTAAAGCGTACGGCGTCGCGTGCAAAACCCACCGAGCCGGCCCAGCCCAAGCCGGGCGCTACCCGACTTGCGATCTCGGGCAAGTCCCTGCACCTGAGCTGCACGCGCCAGCTGCGTGATTTGAAAAAAAATACGCTCGAGTGTTTTGGCAACGTTTACATTCGTCGGCCCAACGAGCTGCTTACCGCCGACTATGCGCTGATGGATCTCAATACCGAGCAGCTGCACGCCGAAGGCAACGTGGTCTATTTCACAGCCGACACGGTGATCTACGGGCTGAAAATGGATTTCAACTTCGCCAGCGAGACGGGCGTGATTTTCGATGGTCGCATCGAAAGCGACAAGTACCAGCTGCTGGGCGAGCGCATTCAGCGTCTCGAGGTTGGGCATTTCTTTGCCGAAGACGGCGAGTACACGACTTGCCGCGACTGCCCAGCGAGCTGGAAGCTGGTGGGGCGCACGATCGACATGAAGGTCGAGGGTTACGCCAAGATGAGCCAGGTGTTCATCAAGATCAACGACGCACCGGCCATGTATCTGCCGTATATCATCATCCCGGTGAAGACCAAAAGGCAGAGCGGTCTGCTGTTTCCGCGCTTTCAGCTTACGGGCGAAAACGGTTTTACCTATATTCAGCCCTATTTCTGGGCCATTTCGCGCAGCATGGATGCGACGCTGGCTGCCGGATTTTACTCGCGCAAGGGGCTTAAAACCGAAGGCCAATACCGGTATATGCTGACGCCCCGGAGCCACGGCGAGATCAATGCCTTCTATCTGCGCGACAAGCAGTTTATCCGCGACCCGTACTACAACCGCTGGGCCATCAACTCCGGGCACAATATCGAGCTGCCCTGGCGCATGGAGTTCAAGCTCAACTATCTTGACGCCTCTGACCGCGACTACGCACGCATCATCGGCGATATTCCGGGCCGCGGCGAGCCAGCGCTGGTTTCCGAAGCCGGGCTTTCGCGCAGCGGCCGCGACGTCAGCGTCTGGGCGAACACCAAGCGAATTCATAATCTGCTGACGCCGAATCTGACAGGCTTTGACTCCAATACCGTGCAGCTGCTGCCGAGCGTTTCGATGGCCACGACCGATCATCGCATCTTTGAGGGGCTGCCGCTCAACTGGAGCCTCTCAATGAACTACTCGCGGTTTTACCGCGACGCTTCGAACTTTGATCCTATTTATCCCGTCGACTTTGTGCCCAGCTCGAAGAGCTTTTTCTTTCAGGGCGTGTCGCCGATTCGGCGTGCCCAGCGCTTCAATGTGGTGCCTGAACTTTATTTCCCGGCGCGCGTGGCCGACGTAATCGAGCTGCTGCCCAGTGTGCAGTACCGCACCATGGGCTATCTGTTTGACCAGGAAATCGCGGCGCCCACGGCGCGCGGTTACTTGCTGGCCCAGACCGAGGTGGCAACCACGGTCGAAAAGGTCTACGACGGTCAGGTCAAACACAAGTTTCGCCCCGCGCTGACCTATTCGAATATTCCGATCATTCAGCAAAATGCCAAACATCCGTTT
The DNA here is from genome assembly GCA_038231515.1 of candidate division WWE3 bacterium. GTDB lineage: Bacteria > Bdellovibrionota > UBA1018 > UBA1018 > UBA923 > JACQAX01. Next base: position 44,182 of record JBBRLF010000002.1, on the reverse strand, counting down.
ATCCGGCAGCTCTCCACGGCTGGTAACGAGTTCGATGAGTCGGATATCGTGCCCATCTCCAACGATACGCAGCTCTATTTCGTGCCGCTCGGAAACTCGCTGTCTTACGAGTTCGGCAATAAATTTATCTTCAAAGAGGGCACCGCATATCGCAAGGCGGTCGATGTTGTCAGCGGCCAGAGCATCAACTTTCACGAGTACAAGAAAGAGGCGAATCGACAACCCCTTTCGCGTTTTTTCACCCTGTTCAACGTCGAGACCAATCGGGTTAACGCGCACGGTGAATATTACTACTACCCCTATATCCGGGCCTCGACCTACTCCTTGAGCCTCAACTACGTCTTTGTGCGCTACACGCGCAGGCTGCTGGCCTTCGAGCGCAGCCTGGGTTTGAACTACAGCTACAACCAGATCACCTCCAACGTCGACGCGATCTCGACGGTGCTAAACTGGTCGATTAACGATTTTTTCGGTTTTACCGCGGGCATTACTTACCGTTTTCCCACGTTTCACGACAATACCGAAAGTCCGGGCGTGATTCAGGGGCTCAGTGGCGGCCTGACCTATCAAAGCCCCTCGCAGTGCTATCGACTCGTGCTGCTGGCCAGCCGTACGATTGATAATCCGAAAGTGGCTATTACTTTTAACATTCCGGTGAATCTGTCAGGTGATGGCTTCACTAATCTGCAAGAGGGCGGCGGGCTCGTGCCCGGAGCGGGACATTGAAAGGTGAAAGCGATGAACTATCCAGATGAGGTCACGAAGCTAATCGGAGTCCTGCGCCAGCGTGAAGAGGAAGCCGTCAAGGCCGTGGCCGCACTTACAAAACGGGTGGTCGACTCAGGCGGGCTCGTTTACGTTTTTGGTAGCGGGCATTCCAGCATTCTCGTCGAAGAGGCCTTTCACCGCGCAGGCGGTCTGATTCCGGTTTATCCCGTGCTGCATACGTTTCTTACGCCTCACACGACGCCCAAGATCAGCGGCAAGCTTGAGCGGCTCGAAGGCGTGGCTGCCGTGCTGTTTGCCCGCACCGGCGCCCGCCAAGGCGACATGATGTGGATTGCCAGCAATTCAGGTATCAATGCGGCGGCCATCGAAATGGCGCTGGAATGCAAAAAGGCCGGCGTAACGACCGTGGCGGTCACTAGCCGCACCCACTCGACGGCAACACCCACGCGGCATTCGAGTGGCAAGAAACTTTTTGAGCTTTGCGATCATGTGCTTGATAATCATTGCCCGCCGGGCGACGCCCTGGTTGATTTTGCGGGTGTGCGGGTAGCGGCTGGGTCGACGCTGGCCAATAGTTTCCTCTACAACTGGGCGCTTAGTGAGGCCTGCGCGCTCTGGCACGGCGAAGGGAAGACTTTGCCCATTTATCGCAGCGCAAATATGCCCGGTGGCGACTCGCACAACGAACAGCTCGAAGCGCCCTATCGTGCGCGGATTTCTTTGCTCTAATTCGAGAGGCAGACTACAATAAATACATGGCCTTGAAGATTCTCATCAGCAATGACGACGGTGTATACGCCTGGGGCCTGGAAGTTCTTTACAAGCAGCTGAAGAAGCTCGGTCAGGTTTGGGTGGTTGCGCCCCTCGAAGAGAAGAGCACGACCGGACACAGTCTTACGATTCACAAGCCGTTGCGGGTTCACCACCTGGAAAACGGTTTTTATGGCGTCAGCGGCAGTCCGGCCGACTGCGTTTACATCGGCATTCGCGAAGTCATCAAGGCGATGCCCGACGTGGTCATCAGCGGCATCAACCGCGGGGGCAATCTGGGCCAGGACATCTACTATAGCGGCACCGTCTCGGCTGCGCGCGAGGCCTGCATTTTGGGTATTCCGGCCATTGCTGTCTCGTGCAATATCGATCCCAGGAAACGCAAGGAAGAGCGTGAAGTTTATTTCGAGACCGCCGCCAAATCGATCGTGAAGCTGCTCAAGGAAATTTCAATCAAGGATATTCCCAAGCACACGCTGCTCAACGTCAACGTGCCGGATGTGCCCATGAGCCGCATCAAGGGGTTTCGGGCCGTGCGGCAGGGCTTTCGCTATTATAGCGGCACGGTTTTACGACGGGTGGACCATCGGGGCCGGCCGTATTTTTGGATTGGTGGGCAGTACAAGGGTTATCACAAACAGGCGGGTACCGATTGCCATGCCGTTGCCGATAACTACGTGTCGGTTACGCCAGTGCAGTTGGATTGCACTGATCAAAGTTTTTTGAAAACGCTGGAGGCAACGCTATGACGTCCCGAAGCTTTATCTGTTTTCTAAGTTTGCTTAGCTTGGCTTTGATGTTGCTTGGGGGCTGCGCAAGCGTACCTCGCACGCAGTCGGCCGAACGTGGGGTGCTGCAAACTTCAAGCGGCGCGGTGGCAGGAGATTCCAGCGGTCGCACCCCTTTGCCGATTTCCATTCCACCGTCGATTACGCAAAGCTCGGGCTCAGGCTTCGTGTGGCCGGTGAAAGAGGGTAAGGTTAGCTCCTTTTTCGGCTCGCGTAGACGCGACTATCACGAAGGCATCGATATCAAGGCAAACCGGGGCAATCCAATTTTCGCGGCCAAAGGCGGCGAGATTATCTACAGCGGCCGCAAGATTCACGGCTATGGCAATATGATCGTCATCAAACATGCCGACGGACTGGCCACCGTTTACGCGCACAACAAAAAGAATCTGGTTAAAATCGGCGACCTGGTTACCCAGGGACAGATGCTGGGTTATGTGGGCGCGACCGGAAAAGCCACGGGCCCGCACCTGCATTTCGAGATTCGTAAGGGTGAGCTGCCGCAGGATCCGCTACTTTACCTGCCGCAGGTGCGCACACCGGCGATGGCTCACAAGTAATGGCAAAGCTCACCCTCGAGGCGGTGAAAAACCTTGTCCGCGATATTCCTGATTTTCCCAAGCCGGGAATTTTATTCAAGGACATTACGCCAGCCCTGGCCCATCCCCATGCGCTGGCCTTTATCTGCGACGAGCTGACCAAGCCGTTTCGCGACAAAGGCATTCAAAAAATACTGGCGATCGAAAGTCGGGGATTTTTTTTCGGAACCGGCATTGCCGAGCGGCTGGGCGCGGGCCTGGTGCCGGTACGAAAAGCCGGAAAGCTGCCCTGGGAGTGTGAAAGCGAGAGTTATGCGCTGGAGTACGGCCAGGCGACGCTGGAGATTCACCGGGATGCCGTTAAAGCTGGTGAACGAGTGTTGCTCGTCGATGACGTGCTGGCCACGGGCGGCACGCTTAAGGCTTCGAAGATTTTGGCCGAGCGGCTGGGCGGGAACATCGTCGGTGCGGCTTGTTTTCTTGAGATTGGTTTTTTAAAGGGCCGCGCGGTGCTTGCGCCCACTGAGATTCACTCACTCTGGTCTGTTTAGGGATCGGGTGAGGCTCTGGCTCCTAACTCCACTCATCTTCTATAGAATCGCCTTGGCCGTCTCGGCCGCATACAGCCCCATCGCATACGCCGAGAGTTGCGGCGGCACGCCAATCGAAGACGGGTAGGCCGACATATCGCCCACCAGCAGATTGTCGAGCTGCCAGTAGCGCCCCGTCTCATCCAGACACGAATCTTTAGGGCTGCGTCCGATCCACACCGTGCTCATGGGATGAACCGCAACCAGATCGATATCGAGATCGTTCACCTCAATCTTGGCCCGGTCAAGCTCGCCCATGTTGCGCACGCGCAGCGGAGTGACAAAGGGAATAACCGCTTCGCGCGCGCCAGCGGCAAGCAAAATGCGTGCGGCCTCGCGCAGGCCCGTGGCAAGCTGGGCGCGGTCGGCTGAGTTTAAAACATAATTGAGGTCAGCGCCAAATTCCCCCTTGCGTGCCACCGTGCCTCGCGTGGAGTCGTGCACCATGGCCGAGATGCAGCCCAGGTGCGGAAGCTTCTCCATCCAGGTCGCATGCTCGTCGCCAAAGCCGGGTAGCATCGAGGCTGCGCCGGCAGGATGCGCGGAACCCGCGATCATCCAGATGCGTTTTTCGTCTTCAGCTCTGGCGGCCGGTGCAAACGAAAGAAATTCGGTGCACTCGTAGCTTTGCGGAATGCCTTGCCAGGAACGCACCGGCTGCTCGAACTCGCCCAGCGCCGCAACCCCGGGATGCAGATGCAGGCGTGAGCCAATCAGGTTGTAGGGATTAGCGACGCCCGAGCGTTGCAGCAGCAGTGGGGTCTCGACCGCACCGCCCGCGCAGATGAAAGTTTTTGCCGTGATGCCGTGGGTGCTTAGCTGAGCGCCCGTCTCTGGATTGAGCGTCTGAGTGACGAGGCGGGAAATGCGGCGTCCCGTCGTTTCAAAATGAAGCGCCCGGGTGTCGGCCAGCACGGTTGCGCCATTGCGTACGGCTTCGGGAATCAGCACGCGCAGCGCGTTTAGCTTGGCGTCGAATGCACAGCCCAGCTCGCAGAAGCCGCTGCCCACGCAGTCCTTGCGATTGTGGTCGAGAAAGCCGCCGCGGTAGCCCAGCTTTTCCACGCCAGCTTTAAACCGGCGATTGTTCTCGTTTAAGCGTTCGGGCCCGATGCGCGACACGCCCAAAAGCTTTTCCACCTGGGCATAGTGCGGACGTAGTGCATCGGCGTTGAATCTTGGGAGCTGCCAGGAGTTGAACACTGGATCGGGAATGCGTTTGCACAAGTTGATGTTATGCAAAGTCGAGCCGCCTACGCCATGACCGTGCAGCACGCGAATGGCGCGGTTGCGCGTGGTGCGACCGCCCGCATCGTAAAAAAGTTTGGGGAACATGTTTTCTTCCCGCTGATCAAAATCTTTGGGCGTCATAAACGAACCGCGCTCAAGCACGATGACGCTGCGGCCGGCCCGCGCCAGCGCATAGGCCGCGGCGCTGCCGCCCGCCCCCGAGCCGACGATGCAGACGTCGGCTTGAAGCTCGCGATTCGCCGTGAGTTGCCGGTGGGTAAAAATCATGAGCGTGCCTCAAGGCCCTGGTAGCGTTGCTCAAGCTGGGGGAATGCGCTGCCGGGGGCCACCAGGGGCCCCGGATAGCCGATGCGTGTCCAGTGTTCGGGGCGGGTGTAGTAGTAGAGGTAAGACAAATCTTTAAGTGCGCTGTAAACCGGCCGCCGCCACGTGGCACCATTGCGCCAGCCCGTCAGGCAGTGGGCTCGCGCCTGGGGTGAGAGTGAGGTGAAGCGCCCGAGATAGCCATGAAACAGCAAGGGGGACTGCTCAACGAGCGCAAGCAGGGCTTTGAACTCAAACCGCGTGCGTCCGTCGAGACGTCCGACAAACCCGTCCATGAACCGGATTGCCTCCCGCACGGCCTCGGGTTTTGATTCCAGCGTAATGGTCTGGTAGGCGGCCGCGAGTACTTTGGCCTGATTGGCGCTCAGATTTTCAAACGCGCCCAGCTCATCGCCCTGGGCACGAGCCAGAAGTCGCCAGCTTGTCACTGAGGCCACTCCAAGCAAGGCCGTCCAGCGCAGAAATCTTCTGCGCGAAAGGTTGGCGGTCCACCGACTTGAGTCCTGAGCGCTTGGCATTGCATTGCATTCAAACACGGAAGCACGACATTTGCACCCATCCAGACAGGTGGCAGGCTGATGGCAAAGTTGCTTGTTGTTGATGATGATGAAGACATTTCTGCGCCGCTTGAGCAGATTCTAACTGCCGAAGGCCACGGTGTAGAGGTGGCTGGCAATGGCTACGAGGGTCTGTCCTCGATAGCAGTGCGCCCGCCCGATCTCATCATTTTGGATATCGAAATGCCGCGCTTGACTGGGCCGCAAATGGCATACGATCTCGTGCTTTTGGACAGCGGCAAGGAACGTATTCCCATTCTATTGTTGTCCGGCGCCGCGAATCTTAAGCAGGTCGCAGGCGCTATTGGTACGCCCTATGTTCTGGCAAAGCCCTTCGACGTGGATCGGCTTCTGGCGTTAGTGAAGCTGGCGCTCAAAGAACGAATTGCGCCCACGCCCGCGCCGGCGAAAGGAGCGGATGAGTCGCAGAGCTAAAAAAGACAAGCTGTCGAAGCGGTATCAGCCTCCAAAGGGCTGAGGGTCATGCTGCTTTGGAGGTAAACTGCGCGTTTTTGGGAAGCGTAATAGTGAAGGTTGTGCCTATGCCCGGGCCACTTTTAAGCTGGATGCTTCCACGGTGCTGAATCACTGCATTGTTTACGAACATAAGCCCAAGTCCCCAGCCCGCCACCGTACTGTCCTGCGCATCATCCGTACGAAATGAAGGTTGAAACAATCGCGCCTGGTTTTGGGCCGATATTGGGTTTCCGCCATTTTGAATCGAAAATCGGACTTCCTGCCGGGTTTGCGTGAGTGCCACCGTGATCGGAATATCCTGTGCGCCATATTTGACCGCGTTGAGGAGCAGATTCTCAATTACCCGGCGAATCATGGCGTGATTCCAGAATCCTCGCATCTCCGAGTCCTGAGCCTGCAGTACAAAGCGATCTCCATGCAGCGTCACCATATCTGCAATAGCCTCCCGGGTTATTGCACACAGGTCACTGTTTTCGACTTCTAACGCAGGCGGGCCCGAGGTGCTGCTGCGGTTTGCGTTGAGGAACTCCTGAATCATCTGGTCGACACGGCCAAGGTAGCTGACAATTCGATGGGCCAGGGCGCCGATTTTGTCGGTTTTGTCTGGCTGTCGAAGAATAAGTTCAGCGCTCATTTTGGCCGCGGTTAAAGGGGTGCGCAGGTCATGGCCCAGGCCAGAAATAAATCGTTCGCGCAGAACCCTCACCTGTTCGCGCGAGCTCAGTTCGTCTTGCGCCGTATAATAACGATCCAGGGCCACCGCAATGAGATTGGCTATGGTGTTTAAGAAGGCGACGTCCACCACTTTCAGGGGCTTTGAGCTTTCCCACTGAAAGATACCGAAGGCCGGCGGCCCCCTTACGACGAGGGGACAGACTATAAAATTGGTGCGACTGGGCGGCGAACGTTTTGGGTGTGAACCGGTCTGTAAGTTTAGCGTAGCCCGGTAAAACACCTCAAGACGATCGGTCTCGATCGTAGAGGCACCCGTCAGGTAGGCGTAGGAGTCCTTGGCGAGTTTGAGGGCCGAATCGATTTTACCTTTGCCTGCATCGGAAGTGTGCCAAATCGCCGCCTGCGGCACCAGGCGTCTTTTTTCAATCAGAATTGCACTGTGAAAGGGCACGGTGCCGGCAATTTTGGTTATGATTGCCGGAAATGCTTGTTCAATATTGGTGAAGCTGGCAAGCAGCAGGCTGATCTCGTACAGGGTGCGCAGGAGGGGGTCTGATTCATTGCTATTCGCCATGGGGTTTATGCGATCTTCTTTTCCAGCTGGATGCGGGGATATATTACGATTCCACCGTGCGCAATGGTCATCCTATGCCTGCCGTCGACGTGAGCCGTGTTTCTGAGCTTATACACTTCCAGAAATCGTTCGCGCTCGTCGCCAATGGCATTGGAAGTCAGCAAAATCAACCCGTCAACAACCGTCTCTTCCACTCCAAAGCGGCTGATTCTGTTTGTGCCGTAGGTGATGTCTGAGGCTAAAAAGCCTATGGCCTGCGACATTTGGACAAGGGTGGTGAGCTGGTAGATTTTTTCGCGCACAATTCGCGAATCGGTGATCTTGTGCACAAAAATGGAGGCCGAGTCGACGGCTACGCGTTTCGCCTTCATCTTTGTTATTCGCTCATGCATCATCAGCAGGTCTCGTTCCACGACAATTTCAGGCTGCGACACAAAAACGATTTCGATCATGCCCCTCTTTATTTCGGTCAATAGGTCCCAACCCATTCCCTGAGCAACTGCCAGAATTCTTTCTTCGGTTTCCTCGAAGGAGAAAATTATTCCTTTTTCGTTAAACTCCTTGGCACCGCGATAGATGAACTCAAGCAGCAGAAGGGATTTGCCGGTACCGGCAACACCAGAAATGAGCATACTGGATCCATACGGCACGCCCTCGCCCAAAAGTTCGTCGATTTTCGAAATACCCAGCTTGGCGCGCAATGGGGCCCGGGCCTTGGTGTAAGGGTCGGCAACGCTTTCGCGACGAATGGTAACGCGCGGAGCATAAACGCTTATTCCTGAGTTACTAATGAAAAGTGCGTGCTCATCAACGCTGTGGGACGTTCCCCGCATTTTGGTGGCTTGTAAAAAACGCTGCTGCTCGCCCTCTTCTTGTCGAAGGCTGAGCCGCAGAATGCCGTCGGCGATCGAGAATAGCGGGTTAGTCTCGACGTCCTGGGGGGTATATTCGCCGAGTAGAAATGAAGTACATTCCCAGGCCATCAGGTGAATCGCCACTTCATATGAGAAGTTTCGCAGATCCTGGGAGTTCGTGGCCAGATCTTCGAAAACCTTGAAACTGTCCACGATTACGAATTTGGGCCTAACCCTTTTTACGTGTTCCATGATCATCGGAATGACTTCATCGAGTCTGGAGGCTCGAATAAGGGCGCCTAGATCGATCAGCTGAATGATTCCCTCGTCAATGAGCTTTGGGTTGTAGAAATCAAATTGAGAAAGGTGTCTTAGGGCTTTAGATGCCGGCTCTGAGAGAGTCTGAAAAATAAGACAGCGGCTGTCGGCATTGGCATTACTGAACGCAATTTGGTGAGAGAGGATTGTTTTTCCGGTACCGGGTACCCCGATAACCATAACCATGGAGTCCTCGGGAATACCGCCATTCAGGACAGCGTCCAGATTAATTACCGCGGTTTTGATTCGACGATCAGTGTTCATTTCCTTTTTCATTTGGCCTCTCGTTCTGGCACCGGTTCTGATATTTGCGCGGCGGTGATTTTGTTTAGTTCCTCGTTTAAAGGTCCAGTCAGAGTATCGGCCGAGAATGTTCCCAGTATGGAGATCAGGTTATTGAGCAGGTGGCGAAACGCCTGGGTAACTTCAGCTGGCGGGGAGTTACAGATGCGGTTTGAATGGTCGTCTAGAAGAACGCCGTTGGTTTGTAGTTTGAGATCGGACAATATCGGAAATTTGTCGCGGCTCAGATACAATACACGGTCAAAAATGACGGATAGGGAAACCTCGCTGAGCGTTATTTTGGCGCGCTGCCAGACCATGTTTAACGCATAGGTGTACAGCAACCCAAGCTGGCTTGCCGGCAGTCCCGTGGACTCGCGTTCGATCCAACTATCAAGTGTGTCTTGTTTTGGTCGCGCTAACTCTATCAATTTCTATGTGCAGAGTATGTGCCAGGTTTTCCAATGGAATCACGCACAAAAAATCTGCGAACTCCCCAGGGCTCTTCAGTAAGCGGATACTCGATCTTAAAGCGAGCTCCTTTCTTTCGATAGAGAGGTCAGGCACTTCTGTTCCCGATCCTCCTTCTGACATAAAGCTGATTTGTAATGACATTTTTGTAGTAGACCCGTAGGTCGTGAGCCAGCCCACATCCCTCAATGTGTCGAGATCGAGAACCCATTCGATTCTTGCTGTGGGGCACGAAGCGCTTTGCGCCTCATTATTGTTACACCACGATTTCAACTGCGTTGAAATGGTGGTCCCAGCAAGAAGCGCCTTCCGGTCCTCGCGCTGTTCGCGCTCGGCCTGCAGGCCGGCCTCAGTCGCCGCCCGCAAGCGGGCACCCGGCGCCTTCCGGCATTCGATTCTTGCTGTAGGGTACGAAGCGCTGCGCGCTTCAGCATTAGAAAACCACCATTTCAACGGTGTTGAAATGGTGGTCCCAGCAAGAATCGAACTTGCAACAAAGCTTTAGGAAAGCTCCGTTATATCCATTTAACTATGGGACCACACTACGAGGAATAGCACATCTGCGCGGCACTTCAACGGTCGGCTGCGAAAGCTTTCGCTCGCGTGCTCCTGCGCTCGCAGCTTCGAGCAGAAGGCTCGCATCCTGCGAGCCGGATTGTAGGTTTTGCGCGTGGGGCGCAAAAGGCTTGTAGGAAAGCTCCGTTATATCCATTTAACTATGGGACCACACGATGAGGAATAGCACATCTGCGTAGCACTTCAACGGTCGGCTGCGAAAGCTCGGAAGTCGGGGCGCAGTAGCCATACCCGACGTCAGACGCCCGCACGGACTGCCCGCGTGTCGGACGCCAGACGTCTGATGTCCGAATGCCCGCGCTCTTCTCAACTAGCGTCGGAGTAAAGCTCTTCGCAGTACTTCTTCAAAGCCGACTTTTCGTCTTCCGAGTCAAAGCTAAACCGAATGCCCACGCGATATTTAAACTGCTCGGCGCTCAAAACTTTGGTGCTCATTGTGTAGGGCGCGCACCACATGACCTGGCCTTTGACGTACAGGTGCTTGGGTTGCTCGATGACGATCGAGACGACTTCGCCTTTTTCAAGGGCCACATTAACGAAGCAGCCCACGCCCGTCGGGCTAAGATCGTTGAGGAACACGCGGCTGTCGGCGACTTCCTTGGTGGAGTCGATCAGGATCTCAGCGCTTACGCGGTGAAACGGAATGGCTTTGCGCTCTTTAGCGCGCTGAGTTTTGGGCTTACGAGGCCCGAATCCACGCATCATGTTCAAGGATTATATCGGTATTCGCGGGGGACTCTGAAAAGAATAATTCGAAGCGTGAAGGATTCATGATGCCGGGCGATATTTGCCGGGGGTGGGGAGGAGTACCAGTGGACCGAGCTCCGCTGGTTGGGGGTGTGTAGCGCCGTTAAATCCTACGCTCCGTTGCCGAACGGCTTTGCCACGAGTGCTCCCGTTGCCGGGAGTGAGTGGTGGTACGTGCTCGGTAGGAATGGTCGCTTCAAATTTTCATCTGCACTGACGCGATGCATTAGCAACCCTTGTGCCAACAGAAAAATCAGTGATTTAGCCTTGTTTGGGGCGGGGTAGCCCGGCCTTGGCCAGTTTCAAATCGGGGATAAGCCGGTGCCACGGACCCAGTTTGGAACTTGGATCGGAGCTTCGTCTAATGGCACTTCAAATCAAAGAAGGTAACCCCATCGCCCGTATGCAAAACCGTATTCTTGGTCATCAGCAGCCACGAAGCCAGGCCTGCCGACTCCGGCCCATGGTCGCGCTCTTCCCAGGCCAGCACGTCAAAGCCCAGGTCACAAAGCACCCGGGCGCGTTCGCTGGGATTGGGGGCCCGCGAGAGAGCCGAGTAGATGATATTGGATTCGCGAATACTCGCGCTGGGCTGCTCGAGATAATAAAATTCGTTGTCAGACGTCCACACCAGTCGGCTAGTCGGCGGCAAATGCAGATTGGCCCAAAGCTTGACGTCAAAATGGCGGTGGTAGGCCGACAGATAGCTGTCGGCAGTGCGAAACGCCAAGGGCAGGTGCTGCCATAACAGGTGCACGGGCAGAGGTACCGTAATCAGGCCCACGCCAAGCCAAGCCAGTGGCAGACTGCGGCTCATGCCGGGCAGGCGCGTGCGAATCAGGAAGGTGAGCAGAAACTCGATGCCCAAAGTCGCCACACATAAAAGTGCGGTGCCTACTGACGGCGTAAGCGAGCCCCAGCAAAGCTCGGTCAGCAGCCCCACCACCGCAAAGAGGGTAAGCGCCGGCACCGCCAGCTCGGTTGGCCGCGGCCGCCCGCGGGCGCGCCACAGTTAATAAGCAATGGCTGGCAGTCCAAGCGTGAGCATGGTTTTAACGGCCCAGCCCCAGTCGACCTCCCAGTTCAAAAACTGCGCAACGGGCAGACGCATGAGATCAGAAGACGGATAGAAAAGACTTCCGGCTTGAGTGTAGTTGCGCCACAACCACGGGGCCAGTCCACAGCCCACGCCCAGTAAAAGCGAACCCGCAAGTTTAGGCCATTTTGCCCGTGCTATTGGGGCTGAGCTCAGCTGCGAGCTCGCGACTACGGCCAGAAATGCGGGCAACGTGAGCACTTCGGTGACCTGCGCGGCAACGCCAGTGCCCCAGAGCAGGCCAGCCAGCCCGATTGAGCTGGGCTCGGCCGGACGCAAGGCCAGCGAGACTGCGGCAAGCACCAGCATCGCGCCACCCCAGTCGGTGGCAGCCAGGGTGCCCGAAGTCGAGGTGGGCCCGCAGGCAATCCACGCGAAAAAAAATGAGGCGGGCAGCGCCACGCTCGACGCCATTCCCAGCTGGGGGCGTCGCTCGGCGCTGGCCTCGAGGTGGACCAGCCGGTCCCAGCCAGCTCGAATGAAGGGCAGGATGAGCCGCGCGAGCAGAAAAAGCGTGAGAAGCTGTCCCGCGGTCAGATGCACGAGCTGGGCTGTGATTTGCGTGCGAACCAGGGCCGTACGCGCAACGGGGCCAAAGGCCTTGATGACGATCAGCAGATGATAGGTCAGGCCTTGCCACACCGAGGCCAATGCACCAAAGGGGTGTAGAGGGTCAAGCTGCGAGCCCGTAAGTGCCCCGTCCTGAAGCCAATGCTTGGGGGCATAAAGGGTGTGGGCCAGCGGCCCGTTTGCGTTACGCGGCACCAGGGCATCGAGCACGCGCAGTGCGGTCCAGATGACAGGTAAAATCAGCCAAAGGGCCGAGCGCTTCCAGCTGAGTAACGAAAAATAGCGCGCCAGGCGCAGATGCAGGCGGGGCTCATTTGGTGGTGGGCTCGTGGCGTGTGACTTGGGCAGCGCGAACAGTATGATTCCGATGATCATCAAAGCCACGTGCAGGCCGGGGCTGCCGCGACCAAGCAGGCTCAAGATGAAATACGCCTGGGCGGTCAGGCCGAAAGCCAGCGCCAGGGCCAGGCGGCCACCCAGGGAGCTGCGCGTCGGTTTTTGAAAGATGGTGCGGGTAACGAGCCGCGCCCAGCCCCCGACTTCGAGCCAAAGGCAGACGGTCATCAGAGAGGCCCAGAGCCAATCAATCAGCAAATGAGCTTATCCAAACGTTCCAAAAACATGATCCCACAGCGACCCGCTGACGCCAAAGCGTTTGTTGGGGCTGACGTAGTGATGGAGCATGTGGTTTTGTTTCAGCCGCCGAAAGAGTTTTGATTTCGGATTCCAGAAGTGCACGGCGAAGTGGGTGTAGTCGTAGCAAAGATAGCCGGTGATGAAGCCCGCGAAAAAGGGGCGCACATGGTTGCCCCCCAGCAGAGCCCAGAACAAAGCGTAAAACACGATGGCAATGGCGGCACCGGCGACGGGCGGCATCAGCAGCCGGCGCTCATCAAGAGGGTCGTCGTGGTGGATGCCGTGAATCAGAAAGGCGATGCGTTCCTGAAATGGCCCGTGGGGTTCAAAGTGAAAGATAAAGCGATGCAGGAAGTATTCCGAGATCGTCCACATGAGCAGGCCTTCGATGGCCAGGGCGACAGCATGAATCAGCGTGACGTCATGGCCATACAGGCCGATGCCAAACCAATACACAACCAATGGACCCCAGATAGCCAAGGGCATCGCGGGGTGCACATAGGTGAACTGTTCAAGAATGGAGTTCTTGAAAACTCGGATGTTTTTGCCAACACGCATTATCAGCAACTTTTGCAGAATTATCGCAGGATGTAAAGATCCTACTGACAGCCCTGTTTTACTTCCGCAGATAGATGTTTTTTGGCACGCTCGACGGCGCCTGATCCATGCCAGTGGCTTCGCCCGCCAGAAAGCGCTTTTGAACGAGCTGATAACGCGTGCCAATGATGTCGAAGAGCGATTTGCTTGCGGGGTGCAGACCATCAGCGCTCACGCCCGAGGTCTTGGCGCCTTGGCCAAAGGCCACCGTTTTGGAGCCCGGTGGACCTGCTTCCTTCTGTTTACCCTGCAGTCCAGCCAGCAGCGCGCTCATGTCTGGCATGCCGTCACTGCTGCTACTGTGGTGTTTGGCTGAGCCGCCTTTGCCAGAATCAAAGTCATTCTTGGACACGTGAACCTGCTCCATCTCGGGGGCCAGTTCTTTGTAGAGCTGATCTTTATTCTGGTGAAGCGCGGCTACAATGGGCAGCATGCTGCCCATCTGCGCGCCTGAGATGGCCATCGCCGCTTCCATGGGTGACTCGCCATTGAGGAGTCTGTTGTTGAGCTCCTCGGCGGAGTGGCCCGTGGTGGCTTCAAGCAGGGCCGGAGCCATGGTCTTGGCTTCGCCTGCCGTGGCGCTCGAGGCCGCGAAGTTTGCGGCGGTAAATTTCTTTTTGTCCGCGGCCGGCAGATCTCGGAGCATCTTGGGATCCTGAGCCTGCTCGGGGCCTGCGCTGCCGCTGTTGTCACCACCACCGCTAGCTGCTCCACCGCCCTTGGCGACTTGGGTAGGGCTTGAGCCGCCCTTATAAACTCTGAGCTCCAGCGCATAGTGCGAGGCCTCGTTGGCCTTGGCGATACTCATTCCCATATTTACGCCGCGAATGCCGGCCTGCAGAAAGTGAGTGATGGGCTCGAGCGGGCAGTTGATCTCTTCTTGCTGGCTGCCTTTATCGTTGTCCGTTTTATTTAGGGTTTGCTGCGCGACATCCATGGCCACGGTGGTGGTCAGACCGGTGATCGAGCCTGCGTCGATTTTCTTGGTAATCGCGGCGCCAGCTACCGTGGTTGCGATACCGCCGGCGACGTCCACACCGAGTGCGGCATAGTTGCCGATCTTGCAGGCGGTGCGGGTGGATTCACGGAATGTGCGGGCCTTGTGGGCTGCCTTGGCCGTTGTGACCACGAGAGTGGTCATGTCTTTGTAAACTTCGACTTCGCCGGGTGGCACACTGGGGGCACCCGGTAGCCCGGGGCAGCCTACGATTGGTGTGAGACCTGAGGCCATCTTCATCGCTTCGGCTTTCAGGGGCTGCAGTTTGCCCGAGGCGGCGGCACACGCCGAATCTGCTTCCTTTGCAGGACTGGTCAGATCTTTCAAACAGTCTGGCGCCAGGACGGTGCCCACGATAACTGTGACGCCTTGAGCGCAGGCCGCATTACCGGCCTTGTCGGTGGCCTCTTTAGAGCCTTCTTTGCCCGCATCGGTGAGCTTTGAAATTACAGAGCAGGCCCCTTTGGGGATCTCATCTTCGGCGAGCTTCGATGCCGAGCCAAGCACCACATGTTCGAACTGAATTGCGCCGGTGGTCTGATCTTGAAGATAATTGTTTGCCTGGTCTCTGAGTCTGTTTGAAGCGGTGAGCATCAAGTCTGCTTTTTTATCGAGCGCATCCGCGGCTGCTTCAGCGATCACCTCGCTTGCCTCCGAGGGCGAGGGGCCTACGAACGCGGCCTCTCCCGTCTTGATGACCGTCTGGCCCATGCCAACAGTCGGTGCTTCTTCCGCGACCAGCTCTGCGGCGGCTTCTTGCGCCAGGCCAATTTCTGCGGCGGCCTTAACCATGGTCACCTGACCATGGGCGGCAGATTCCACGCAGCTCACAATGCCCTCGTTATACGCGACTGCGGCGGTAGATCCTTCTGTCGCTTTAGCGGCACCAGCAAAGTCTTTATTGGCTGTGCGTTCGGACGCATCATTCGTGCATGCGGTTACGGCCGGCGGGCCGGGTGGGACTGCCTTTGGTAGCTTACCGGTGCCCGGCAGGCCACAATCCTTGGAGGCCTCCAGGCCGTCTTTTGCCTTGGCAACCAGGCCCTGGATTGGCTCGGTATGCTTTTTAATGTCCGGGCCCGTTGTCTGTGCGAATTTATCGGCGGCTTCGGCGGCTTCTTTTGCGGCCTTGCCTGCGGCTTTGTCGGCAGCTTGCGCCACGCACGCGACGGTGCACAGAGTGGCGGCAGTCGTGAAGGCCAAAGCTTCACCGCCCTGAATCACGGCGGTCGTGATGGCAAGTTTCTTGACGTTGCATTGTTCGCTGGCGGCAGACTCGTCAACCACATCGCACGGGTCGCCTACGCCGCCCGAGCCTGGTGCTCCTTTTTCGGTATCTCCAACCGCTCCGCCTTTAGGGGGTAGGGCCGTGCTGTCGGCGCGCGCGCTCGAGACCGTGCTAAAGCCTGGTGCTACAAGCTGCAGAGCGAATGCTCCAAGTACAACGATGGTCGTAGACCTGATTAGACCCGTCTTCTGTAATTTGCCCACACGTCCCCCGTACGTTAATTATAACGCCGAGTGACTCAGAATAGGTTTATTTAATGGTTCCCAAGTGTTGGGAAATGGATTTTCCAGCTTTTGGGTGTTCATTCATAATTTCGGTCATGAACTCTGTGGACGTGACAGGGATTGAACCTGCGACCCCCTCCATGCCATGGAGGTGCTCTCCCAGCTGAGCTACACGCCCACACAATTCACGACGAAGTATGCGGGTTAGCACTCTTTTAACCGGGCCTATTCCTGACGTCAAGAGTTTCACTGTTTGAGATAGATATTCGTGGGCGCGCTGCCCACGGGCGGCGTGACCACCGAGGCCGGCGCGCGCATGCCGATGTCCTGGCCGGCCAGAAAACGGGTCTGCACCAGCTCGTAACGCGAATCGATGATGTCGAAGAGCGAGCGGCTCGGCGGATGTAGGCCTTCGGCATTTGCCGGCTCGTGTTTCTTCGTGCCGAAGTCGAGCGCTGCCGTCTTGGGTGCGTCGGCTGCGCCTTTTTTGGCGTGCATGGCGGCCAGCATGGCGCTTACGTCGGGCATGCCATCGCTTTTGGATTTTGAGTGTTTGCTCGCGGCTGAGGCCACCTCAAAGTCGGTGGACTTGCCAACCGGGGCATCACCGGCGCCGGCAAACTCTGTGTAGAGCTTGTCGCGGTTTGCGTCCATACGCTCGACAAGTTTGGTGTAAGGGCCCATCTTGTCGCCAGCCACGGCCAGCGCGGCTGCGGTAGCCGACTCCCCATCGAGCAGATGCTTGGTGAGATCGTCGGGACTATGGCCCGTCATCTTTTTAAACTCCTCGGCAAGCACCGCTCTTGCCGGCCCATCGGCGGCCGTTGCGCTGGACTGGGCGAAGTTTTTGTCGCTGAATTTTTTCTTGTCCGCAGCGGGCATGTCGCGCAGCAATTTAGGATCGCTTGCCGTTGCAGAGGCCTGCGTGGAGTCGGCCGCGCTGCCCGCAGCACCGCCGGCGGTGGCAACTTTGGAAATTTGCGCATTGGACGCCTTGTATTGCCGGGTTTCTTTGGCAGCGGTTCTGGCTTTGTTAGCCTGGTCAATACTCATCCCCATATTGACGCCACGGATGCCGGCTTGCAGAAAATCCATAATTGGCGTTAACGGGCACGAGACACCAGCCGCAACAGATACGATGGCGCCTACAGCGGTCATTCCCAGGCTCATGGCCAGGGATCCGCCATCGACTTTCTTTTGAATGGCGGCGCTGGCGGCAGTGACGGCAACGCCGCCCGCGACATCAACGCCCAGTGCGACAAAGCCCGCGATTCGACAGGCGCCATTGAGCAAAGCTTCGCCGGCTGCATGTTGACCGTCGATACCAGAGGCGTCGGCATATTCCACGCAGGCAACCGTACAGATAATCGCAGCGACGAGAAACGCGGTGGCCTCGGCCGACTGCGCAGCCGCGGTGCCGATGGCGAGATCTTTTTCGTTACACTGCTCGTGGGCCGCGGAGTCGTCGGTTACGGAGCAGGGGTCTTGTCCGCCGGCGGTGTCCGGTTTAGCCGCGGGTGGCGCGGCGTCGGCGTGCGCGCTTGTCGTGTGACTGATGCCACTGACCATGACGAGCATTGCCATCATGGCCACAAGACCGTTATTTCGTAAAAATTTAAGCATACGTCCCCCGGTAAATGACGCTTTCCCCAACGTTATCATTGTACGTCTTTATTAGTCAGGTAATCAAGTGCTGCCAAGGGGTTGCGAAAGCCCAGCGAATCCGAGCGGGTGGGGGGCGTCTGGAATGGGTGCTGAAAATTGGGCAGCTTTGAAGGACACTGAAGCGAGGAGAAACACTTGAGCTCAGACCGGCTACGCGTGGCGTTTTGGATTGCCGCGACCCATATTTTGTTTGTCGTCGTCACCCAGCTCGAAGGCTTTTTCGGTGCGTTTCGTTCTGATTTTCGAGGGGCCGCGCTATTTCTGGCGCGCCTGCCGTTTTTGCAGCTTGAGAATCTGGTGATCGCAGTGGGCTTGGGCGGACTGGTCTATCTCATTTCGAAAAAAAAGCTTGGGCGGCTTGTCGGCGTGGCGGTGGTAACCGTGCTCAACGGCTATGTGGCTCTTGACCAGATGGTGGTTCGGATTTTTTCAACTCACTTCGTGCCTTCCATGAACCGGGGTGCAACGCACTGGCGGCTGTTCGTCGATTCGGCGCTGGCCGAAGTCGATGGCGTGAGTGTGTTTAATGTTTTGCTGGTTGTAGCGCTTGGTTTGGGCTTGACGTGGCTGGTGTTGCGTCGCGAGCGTAGTGCGAAGAGCGCGCCGCTCATTGGCGTCGCTGTACGTCGCCAGCGCAGCTGGGGTTACTGGCTCGTGCATTATCTGCTCGTGAGCGTGCTTGTCATGTCGGGCACCGAAACCTATGGCTTGGCTGAGCACCCGCTGCTGGCGTTGGGGCGGGACTATGTTCAGCACCGGGGCACGAGGGCGGGCGACGTGCCTGCGCCTGCGGCTTTGAAGCTGGCCCAGGCGCGGGTGAACTCGTCGTTGTTTGAACCCGTGTACGGGCCACGCGACGCAAGCGGCAGCGAGGCCCGCGCGCTAGCCGCCTATGCTCACCAGCGCAGGCGCGAGGTGCGCCGACCCAATATCGTGTTGGTCGTACTGGAGTCGGTGGGGGCAACCCAGCTGCTTGCGCCCAACGGCGGATTTTCGCCGGCAGTTACGCCGTTTTTGCATTCGTTTGAAAAGCATGCGGTGATCTTCGACTCGCTGTATGGAATTTATCCTGCGACTACGCGCGCGCACCAGCCCATCAATACGGGGGGCTTTGCGATGACCTGGGGTGGTTTTGATGATGCCATCGAATGCCGATATGTGGCGCCAACCCTGTCGGGCGAGCTGCATCGGGCGGGTTATCACACGGCGCTGTTTTCGGCGCCCGTGCTTGAGGCAGAAAGGCTAGCGCAGCTGCTGGCCAGCGTTGGCCGCTTTGATAAGCTTTATGACTTTGGGGCGACGCCGCTCTATTATCAGCTCGATCATCGTGTTCATTCGTGGGGTGGTAGTGAAGACTCGGTGGGCGTTGAGATTCTGGACTGGCTCGACGGCGCGGAGCATCCGGGGCGCGACCGGCCATTTTTTTTTGAGTTTCTGACGATCTCCACCCACCACCCCTATGGCACCGCGCGCGGCTACCTGCCGCCGTTCAAAGGCACGACTGCCCAGGATCGCTATCGCAACTCTTTGAGTTACACCGACTTTGTCCTAAAAAAACTGCTCGAAAACCTGGCCTATCGCGGGCTGCTCGACGACACGCTGGTGGTGCTTACCGGTGATCACGGCGAGGCGTTTGGCGACGTGCATGCGGGTAACTTTCTACATGCCAATCATTTGTACGAAGAAAATATTCGGAACTTCCTGGTGATTCTCGACTCGCGTTTCGAGCGCGGGCCGCTCACCGCCAAACGTGTGGCGGCGAGTGGCGATATCATGCCCACGTTAACGGCGCTGGCGGGCACTCATGGCGGCCCGGTGCTGGGTCAGAATCTGCTTTCGCCGGTGTTTGAGCCGCGAACGGCCTTTTTCTATAAAAATGCTCCACCCGACCAGTGGGGCTTGCGCGACGGGCGCTGGAAGTTCATTGGCGGTATAAATGATAAGCATTTAGCAGAGCTCTATGACCTGGATGCCGATTCCCGCGAGCAGGTGAATCTGGCGCAGGCAGATGACGCCCGGCGCGCGCAGGTTGCCGCCTACGACCAGCGGCTGACGCAGTGGTTTGCCGGCATGACCAACGAGTATGTACGGCGACTTGAGGGCTGCAGCGTGCTCAGCGACGGCGACGACGCGGCCGAGGATGCCGGGCGCCCCGGGCCCAAGTCGCTGGCCCTTGGCCACACCAATGGCGACGGCTCGTTTGTGGCGGCCACCCACGTCAAGCCCAACGACCGGCTGATGGCCTGGATTACCTGGCAGTCTTATGTCGAGCTGCATCGGCTAAGCCTGGACTGGACCTCGCCTGGGGGCGTGGTGTTTTCTCAGCCTTTTCTTTTCAATATGAAAAACTCGCGCACGTACACCAAGCTGGATGCGCCGGCACCGCTTGAGGCAGGGCTGTGGACTTTAGCCGTAGTCGATCGCGAGGGCTCAAAGCCCCAGGTGCTTATTCAAAGAAGCGTGACGGTTGAGCACAAGCTTCAGGCGCGCTGAAAGTTATTTCAGCTTGCCGGTTTTGTAATAGCTGACCGTGGTTTTTGAGACCCGGGTGAACAGATTCGTGTTCTTGCCCAGGATTCCTTCTTCTTCGTCTGACTTCGCCTGAGCTTTCGCCGCAGCGCCGTTTTTGCCGAAGTTCACGATGTCGCTGGCCGGTTTGCGGTCGTCGCCTTTGGCTCCGAGCAGGCCCGCGAGAATTCCATCGGCCGACATGCCCGTGTTCTTATCGCGGGTGCCTGAGGAGTTTGAAGCAAATCCGCCTGCGCCGCTTGCGGCACCTTCGAATTTGGTCTTCGAGCCCACAGCCTCGTCGCCGGCTTTGTCGGCTCCGCCGCCGCTATCGCTGCCACCGCCGCTGCCGCTACCGCCGCCGGCTGAGCCGCCGCCGCCGCTGGAGCTGCCCGTGCCGGCAAGGCCACCCGAGACTCCGGGACTGGCGTCTTTAAGTCCGCCAGGATTGGCCGCGCCGCCAAAGAGCGGGGGAGGTATTGCGCCCACGGGCGCCTTCGTCGTGTCTTGTGCGGCTTCAGCCGCGGTTGCCGCCGCGCCGTCGCCCAGAGTTTGAGTGATGCCGCCCGGAGGTGCGCTGGTGTCGACAAGCGCGCCATTGGGCCCACCGGCCACGATGGCGTGAAACTCGGGGGCGCCCGACGTGGTGATGTCACCCGAGCCCATCGCGTCTCGTTGATCACGCAGCATCGAGGCCTGAGCCAGATTCAAGGCCCCGCCCGCCGCGAGTACACCGGCCTGTACGCCGTGCTGCAGAGCCAGACCCGAGGCTTTATCGGCAAGAGCCTTCTTCGTGCCAAGGGCGGCTCTGATCCTGCCTTCGTCGAACTGCATCAGCGCGGGGTCTGCCGATTTGGCGGACGACTCCTGGTTTATCATGTTTGGATTCGTACCCAGGGTCCCCATATTGTCTTTATAGTCGTTGTGAACAAGCTCATAATTTTCACGGCTCGGGTCCGCGATATAATCTTTGACCAGATCATTGTGTTTGAGAAGAACGTCCATTTTTGCGGATATTTTTTTGACCGAATCTGACTGAACACTGGCGGTGTAGGCCTCGACAGCGGCTGTGACGGTGAGTGTTGTGGCACCGGCCAATTGAGCGCCCGCAGCTTCGGTCTGGGCGGTGGCCATTGCCGTAAGGGCATCCCTATGGACATCATCGTTGGTTTTTCCATTGGCACCGGTGGCCGCAGCCTGGGCACTGGCCTGCACGTTCATTTGAGCGATGGCGCCCGTGGTCTGAGCAACCAGCTGTACTCCTTGGGTTGTGACCTGGCTTACCACCTCGGTGGTTTTGATCGTGCTGATGTCGGCAGTGCAGCCGTGCAATTTTGCGCAGTTATCGGGGGTATCACAACCGGACTGACCTTCGCGCATTGCTGCTCGGACTGCGTCAGCGCACTCATCAGCCTTGAACTTTGCGTCATCGGCCGAGGTTGCTTTGGCGCTTTCCTTGGACTTGCCAGCGCCAAGGACCGCCACGGCTTTATCGCAGGCGCCTTTGGTATCGCGAATCGAGGGTGCGGGATTTTTTTTCTTTTCGATAGTATCGTGTTCGCTTTCAAACAGAGCCTGTGCGCAGTTCGTAGCGGTGATCTCGGCAGTTGTGCCCGTAACATCATTCGTTTCAAGAACCCACTTTTTGGCTTTTGCCGGCAGGCCGGCGAGGATGGCTTGGTCTCTGTCATATTTAGCTTTGTCGCAGTCCTTTTTCTTTGCGCCGGCTTCATCAGCGGCTAACGCATCGGATCCCTCTGCTGAGGACTTGGATCTGGCGCAGGCTTTTTCAGCTGCAGCCTTTTGCTCCGCGAGCTGTGCATTTGCGTCGACCTGAAGTTGGGTGGCATTGGCTGCCATGGGTTTTGGCTTAAACTGGCTGCCAGCAGAATCCATGCAGGACTCATAAGAGCTGTTTCTGGCTATCATCGCCTTGGAGGCAGAGCCGGACGAGCCGTCTTCGGGTACGCCTGCACATGCGCTCGCAACTTTCGCATCCAGATCGGCTGTTTCGCTTGCGGGTGCGGTCGGCGTCTTCGTGGGCAAGGGAGCCACTTCGGTGCCATCTTCCTTCACCTTGGCGGGAGCCGTCACGGGCGGAGTCACCGGCGCGGGAAGAGTATCCATTGAGGCAGATGCATTGTTCGAATATAGCGTGATTGCCGCGGTGGCAACCGCAAGGGTCACCCAGATTCGCTGCATCAATAAATTCGATTGATCTTTGGTCGCGACAAGCGCGCGCCCATTTCTGTCGCAATGAGACTGAGCAGATTGATTCACGTTACGCCCTATAACCATATAAAAACCCCCACGGACTTGCCGTCTATTATTGTACAACTCTTTTTGTCGGGTAATCAAGGCCACCCACCCGAGTATAAATTGGCAATAAGTTGTAAGGGCTTAGCAGCCCAGCAGATCACGCGGTTGCAAACTTATGCGCTTTGCCCCGCAAAGGGGCTACTTTGTTGCCGTGTGGCCGTATCATATATAAGGGAGTGGAGTTGACGGCCGTGGCATTCGCGAACGCCTCGAGGGCAAAAAATTCCTACCCGCATCATTTCGAGCACAAAACTTGACTAAAATACTACAGATTGAGACAATTGAGCTACTGGGGGACTCTTGTGCGATATTTATTTCCAGCTGTTTTAACAGCCTTGGTTGCGTTGACGGCCGCGGTGTCTCATGCAAAAGCGCCGCTGGCTGCCGCAAGCAAAGCCAAAGTGGTCACGATTCCTAATCCTTGCAAACAGGATTTCGAACTCCACGTGTCGGTCACGCCCACCGAGGGCACTGACCACTGGCCCATCGGTTTTACGATGGCGTTCAAACAAAAAAGCGGGCGGGGAATCGCCTCGCGGCTGGTAACCGAGGCCAAGTCGGAATTTAACGAAGCCGCCTGCCAGCGCTGGCAGGCCCGCAACTGGGTGCTGCTCGATCGCATCCTGTTCGAGAACAAACGGGTAGACCGCGCCAAGGTGGTTTGCCGCAATATCGCTGCGATCTCCTATCGACTAGGAAAAAAATCCGAAAAATCCCAGGTTTGCCTGGGCTCAATCAAAGACGACGCAGTCGCTTATGCCTTCAAGAATTTTTTTGAAGCCAGCGACGGAATGGTGGAGTGAAATTATGAGAACACCCAATTCGTTCTCGGCCAGATTTCTGACTGCCACCGTGGCACTAAGCTTTGCACTGACGGCCTCGGTAACGCTGGCCAAGGGGCCAGCCAAAGTGGTCGAGCCCACCGTTGATCCCAGTGCCGACGAGTCGCTGCCTTTCGAAGACGTGCCGGGTATCCTGCGTTCGGCCCGCGATTGGGGCCTGCCGCCCTCGGTTTGCTACAAGCACGAAAGCATCATCGACAAGAGCTACGCGGGTGGCGATAGCTGCAGCGCTAAAACTTTTTTTGGCTACGCGTGCGGCGCAACAAGTACCAAAGTGCGCAGAAACAAGACGTGGTTCGAGGACTATGCGCGTCGCGTGGAAATTCTGCAGCAG
The DNA here is from genome assembly GCA_038231515.1 of candidate division WWE3 bacterium. Taxonomy (GTDB): domain Bacteria; phylum Bdellovibrionota; class UBA1018; order UBA1018; family UBA923; genus JACQAX01. The sequence continues at coordinate 20,583 of JBBRLF010000002.1, read as the reverse complement.
TCGATGACTGATCCTGAAAAAACCATCGCTGCCCAGAAACTTGGAAAGTTCCGGGAAGAGGGCCGCAAAGCCGCCAAGGCGGGCCAGACGCCAAAGAGCTTTTTGTATTATCTTGAGCAGGACAGCAAAGAGCGCAGCCAGTTTCGCGACCTGCAAGACCGCGCCAAAAATCCCAAGAATGCGGACGATGAGGCTTTGCAAAAAGACGTCGACACCAAACTTCAGGCCGGCGTGCAGTCGGAGTACGGGCCCCGTGCGGCCGCAGCCCTGCGCAAGCTCCAAGACATCATGGCGCCCCGCGAGTCGCTGCCAGGTGGCGTGCTCGATCGCCAGCGCGAGGCAGTCTTGACGGCAATGAAAGACCAGTCCACCGACCAGAACAGCAACTTTGTGCGCGAAACATTCGCACGCATGAAGAAGGCGATTCGTGAGGTGGATATCGACAACAGTCTTGCCGCCGAGTACTGTTTTCCGGGCCAGCACAACACGTTCTTTGTGCGCGGCACCAACGGTGGCCGCAACAAGGTTGTGATCTGTCCGGCCACGCTGCTGTCGGACAATCCCAGTGAGCTTGCCGGTTCGATTGCCACGGCGATGAGTCATGCGATTGACCCCTGCGCGATGGATCAGCTGAGTGCGGGCAGTCCTGCGCCCGGCATTTCGCTGGCCGGTTTTCTGGAACCCCTGCGCGGCTGCGTGGCTGCCAAAATCGCACGCTCCAAGTCGGGTCCAGCTAAAAATGCCATTCCTGAGATGACCATGCCCGACGGCTTTGCCGTGATTCCGGTGCCGGAGTCGCGCCGGGCCGACTACGACAAGGCCGTGCAGAACACGGCCGACTTTCAGGTGCAGAAAGGTGCTCCGCATTGCCCAGCGCCCTTTACCGACGTTGAGCTCAAGAAGATGACTCAGTTCAAAGGTAAGGAGCAGGTGATTACCGACGCGTCAGAAAACCTGAACGTCTTGCAGCGCGATCAGAGCAACGACGGTGTGGCCCAGTTTTTCGCCGACAAGGCAATCGCCGGCTACGTCGCCAGTGAGCCGCAGACCGATAAAAAAGCCATGCTGGCCGAAACTTTGGCGCCGTACTGCGACGCTTTCTATAATGCACGCGGCAGCAGCGCGCCGGCCCTGGAAGTTCTTAATAATCTGGTTTCCAGCGATCCTGATATCTCAGTGCTGGTCTGTGGCTCGGCCAAAGGCTCGGTCGCAAAATCACGCACCAGCTCTGACAAGCTGGCGCAGTCTTATTTCAGCGGTAAGAATCCGCCGGCCAAAGCGCAGGACAAGTCGTGTGACTTGAACTCGAAGTTGGCCATGGGTGCTGCCGCCTACGTCGGAATGTTTCCCAATATGTCCAAGTGGGGCGGCGGCTCGGCGCTAGCCTTTGACCCTTCCCAAGTAGCGCTGAGTAGCGGTGCGGGCGGCGCGACAGGCGCCCAGATTAGCGCCGGGGCCAGTGCCGGTGCCAGTGCCGGGGTCGGCACGGGCAGCGACGCCGCGAGTGGCGACAAGTCCACGGCTGGAACCGGTGACGCTGCCGGGAACACGCCTGGAAACAAAAACGACGGCGCGGGCAACTCCCTGCCTGCAGTGACCGACTATGCGGCAACGTCCACGCTGGCCAGCCAGCTCGAAACGCGTGAGCGGGCGATTGATGCCGCGCTGGAGTCGGAAAAGGCGAACTGCCGCAACATCGTCACCAATGGGCAGTTTCCGTTTAGCTCGGAAAGCCAGCTCGTGGCCAACGACCAGACCTGCAATGGCACCACCTCAAACCGCATCGACCTGAATCTGTTTAACCCGGCTCACGAAGTCGAGGGCGTGGCGCCTGGGGCTACGAACTCCAAGTATAAGGTCAGAGTGGGCTGTCAGTCGCGCTGCCTGTGCAATCCGGCTCGCTGCTATTTTCCGGAACCCGTTTATCTGGGCATGGCCGACGAACCCAATCCCGCTCCCAATAAAAACGCGGTCACGGTTGCCGCCGATGTCGCGCATTATCTGCGCGACGACGAAAGCAAAGGACGCTTTGGCATCGCAGCCAAAGCCTGTTTGAAATCGGCACCCGTCGAGACGAGCAGTGTGGTTACCACGGGCTGCGCCAATACCAGTGCGGCGAAAGACGACAAAGGCCGGCTGGTCGTGGAGCCGCGCTCGAAGGTCACGCTGCTTGGCGAAGCTTCAAGTGCGTTGCTTGATTTTGGCTGCGAGTTTCACTGCAACTGCGCGAGCCCCAAGGGCTGCGGCGTGGTGCTGATTCCACCCGTCGTTACGGCCGCGGGGCTGGCTGCAATTCCCACTGCGTCGGCTGACGAAATTGCCAAAGCGCGAGCGGGCAAGCTCGACAAGAGTTCGAAGTTTTCTTATCTGACTCCCGTCGGATTTACGGTACCGCGTGTGACCGTGGCGGTGGGCTCTGGGAGTGGCCCCAGCGGCGGCTCCACGAGCGGTTCCACGAGCGACTCCACCAGCTCGGCAGTGATTACGGACTGGACGAGATACGAGAAGAACGGCAAGGCTACCGAGCCACCCAAGCCCACCGCGGTGCTGGCCAGCCGCAATCAGGCGAGGATGCAGACTGATACCCTGGCCGTAGCCGCCTGCAGTGGACCCACTGGAGCGCTGACCAAGGAGTACGACGCCAGAAAGAAGCAGAAGCCCGACGCCGATCCTAAAAAGAAAACCACGGTTCCTCAAACGCAGTATGAGGTTTTCTGTCCACAAAAGGCGGCCACGCCGCCGAGTGAGTTTCTGATTGAGCCGATTGCGGGTGGCGTCGAAACCAAAACGAGCCACAAGATCGTTTTTCAATATAAGTGTCTCTACAGCTGCGCTGACGGTTTGGCGTATGCCGACCGGGCAAGAGTCAGCTACTCGGGCCAGACGCCTTCGTCTGACAAGGTTACGCCGCTGGATACTCCAGAAAGCCGCGAGCAGGCCCGCCTGGCTGATTTCGCCCTGTATCGCACCATTCTCGACAAGGCTTGTAAGGATGGAGTCACGCCCAGCGCCGCCATTTTTCCGAACCCCAAATCACTTGAGATCGCTCAGGGCGCGGTCACAAGCAAGGTGCTCTCTTCCTGCGCCGATTCTAACCCGAAAAAGACGGCGGGCCCCATCTCTATCGAGGAAACCACGACCTATGCCTCGAACTTTACTGGCGACGTCAGTCACGCGCCGCTGCCCTACAGCTGCACTTACCAGTGTAATTGTCAGACTAACGCCTGTTCGGGAGCTAAAGCCGTGCTGGTTTCGCCTAAGAATGGCGAAGATTTGAACGGGGTCACCGGCCTCAACAGAAATCCACCAGGAGCCCTGGAGGTCGTCAAGCCTACCGAGAAAGAAGCGCAGGATTATGAGCGGGTGGCCACCTCGAAATGCCTGGAGCAGGGCAAGTCGATCGCCGCCAACGAAGTTTCTTGTAAATCAAATGGCGTACCCGGCAAAGGGCCCGAGGTGTTTCTTGCGGGCGCAGGCAATATCTTGAAATTTTCGTGCATGTATCCGTGCAGCTGCACGGGCAAGACCTGCTCGATTGACGCCTCGAAGGTCTTTGCCAATGGCGGGCCTGAGGCTGCGAGTGCCGTGGTAGCTGCGCCCAGCACTCCAACGGTTGCCGCCCGCCTGCCGGCAGTCGGTAGTGGGCCGGTGACGGTAGCCGTGGGTACTGCGGCCTCGCCTGAAAAGGTTGGGCCGGTTGCCAGCGGTTCCGTGGTGGCAACGACCGAGGTGCCGCCGGTGGCGGTAGCGACTGAGGGCGGTACCGACAGTCCCGCTACGGTTGACCCTGAAAAGATTGCCCCGGCCGTCTGGTCGGAGGCGGCAGGCAAGTGTCGTGACCTGCCCAATCCCTCGGAAACACTTTTTGCCTCGACGCGAATGGTGGCCGCGGCCAATGGCTGCACGGGTACGGCCTCGCCGCCCCAGCCGCTGCTGACGGATCAGACGGTGACGGCGACCGACCCCGCGTCGAAGAGTAAATATGAGTTTCAGTGCCGGTACCTCTGTACTTGTAATCTGCTTAAGGAATTCAAAGCAGGCGGTGCTGGCGGCAAGAAGGTCTGTCTGTCCATGCCTGCGGACAAGGCTCGAGCCGCGGTGTCGCTTGTGAAAGTCGATGACAAGGACGTCGTGGTCAGCAGCGATGGTACGGGCAAGGGGGTGCCCACTGCGACGGACCCAGCGACCCCGCCGCCGGCGAAGCCCACTGCTGATGGTGCTGTGGTGCTCAAACCTGTTTGGCCCAATGCGAAGCCGTCAAAGTCCTTCACTGAGGTGGAAGATAAAATCCACTTTTATCGGGACGACACGGATATGCTGCTTGGCGTATCGGGGGCTGCAGACTGTACGGCTACCAATCCGCAGCTGGCCAATCCTGAGAAGAACATCGACCCGGTTTATTTTACCCGGGCGTGCGAGAACCTTGAAGATGGAAAGCCGACGAAGGTCCTCGATCCTCGTTCGGCCAACGCCTTGGAAACCAAGTCACCCAACGGCAACTATCGCTACACGTGCGCCCCATCTGCCACGTGTAAAAACAAGAAGGCGGTCATCGACCCGCCGGCCTCGCGCACGTACGACACGGATGTCAGCTTTCCTTACGCCGGCGCCTGTCAAAAAGTGATGTATGGTGCGAGTTCGGACTGCAAGAAGCCCAATGAAAAATACAGCATGAGCGTGGCACCTAAAAAGGGGATCTCTTGTAATTACTCGTGTTTCTGCAATGCCGGGGAGTCGCAGTCGCTTTGTGACCTGGCGAGTATTGCGAATATTAAGGGTGGACCGAAGAAGTAGCAGCAGGCTGGGTCGGGCGGGTGAGGTCATCTGAGAGCGAGGCGGCGTTGCTGTCGCTGACGAGCTTTAGCGTCATGAGCGCCATTAGAATCACGAATAAAAAGAAGATCTGGCTGAGCTCGCGTTTTGTTCTCATTACGGAAAAAGTCCCCCTCGGCTGACTTAGGCACAATGCAAACGCTATTCCAGGCGGTTTACTTTTGTTTCAAGCTCAGACGTGAGAACTCTTCGGCTGATGCGCCAGAAAACTGGTGCCAAAAAAGTGCCGAAGTCAAAAAAACCGGTGAACCTTTGACACACGCGCCGTGAAAAACATTCAAACCGACGGCGTGATCTCACCCGCCCAGTTTGCGGCAATGGCCACGGGCCAGTCGTCGAAGCCGACGTCGTTGCCCGTGAGCAGCATGCACTTGACCAGCGCGGCTTCAAACGTCATGTCGCGCGACGAGATTGCCCGCAGCTCAAGGGCGCGCCGCCCCATATCGTAGATGTCCGGAGAAAGGCTGCCAGACTGAACTTGACTGGTCAGTACCACCGGCACTTTTTTTCGCACACAGGTCTTGAGCAGAGCCAGCACCGAGGAGTCGGTCATGGGCAGGTTGCCGCAGCCAAAAGCCTCGATCACCACTGCCCGGGCTTTGGGCTGGAGGGCGACGTCGGCGCCGGGAAAAACCTTCACGATCTGAATTCGCGTATCAAAGAGTGGTTCCAGAGTGGGGCGGTTGAGCGACTCGCGCGTGGTTTTGGCGAAGACGGTTTTAAAACGCTCTTCGGCCAGCGGCGGGAAGTTGGGCGAGTCAAACGTATGATATTCTTCGATGTGAATTTTTTTGGCGCGGTTGGCGCGCAGAAGCAAGGTGTCGAAAAATATCGAAACTTCGCATATCCGTTGCCCCACGGCCAAGGCCACTGAGTTTATGAGGTTGCGTCGGGCATCTGAGCGCAGTTCCCGAAGCGGCCGCTGCGAGCCGGTGAAGATGACCGGCTTGCAGGGGTACGGCAAAAGATAAGATAGGGCGGTGCCCGTATAGGCCATCGTGTCGGTGCCATGCGTGACCACAAACGCGTCATAGTCGTCATTCTGTCTGGTAATGACCTGCCCCAGCGCCTGCCAGTCTTTTGGAGTGATCTGGCTGGAGTCTTTATGAGAAAGCGCCTGTATCTCGATCTTGGCCAGGCCCGCCAGCTCGGGAACGCTTTTGGCCATCGTGCGAATAAAGTCACGGTCGGGCGTCATCGGTATGCCCATGGCAATTGTGCCGCCCGTGTGCAGGATTAAAACTTTCTTTTGCTTCTGAGTTTTCACCATGTAAGTATATCCCCTATGGCAGCTAAAGAATCACGGTCTGGAAGTCTCATAGAGTACAACGACGGCAAGCTTTGGTTCCACAAAAAGCTCAACGTTGTGACCATCGGCATCACTTTAAGCGCGCTCGACGACACCGGCGACATCGAAGGCATCAGCCTTCCGTCGGAAGGCGACGATTTTGACAAAGATGACATCGTTTGTGAGATCGATGGCGCTGATGGTTCTATGAAGGTGGTTGCTCCTGCAGCCGGATTCGTGCTGGAAGTAAATGATCCGATTTCGGAAGACGTTCAGATCCTCAATGAAGATCCGATAGACGAGGGTTGGCTCGTTAAACTTGAAATCCAAGACGACACAGACCTCAAAGAATACCTCTAAACTCGCGCCCAAGGCTTCACCAAAGGCTTTGCGTGATGCAGAGATTGAGCGCGTGAAGCTTGATCTATTGTCGCTCGTCTCGCATGAGCTGCGCACTCCCTTGAGCTCCATTATAAATGCGCTGCGTATGCTCAAAGAAGAGGACCTGGGTCTTGCCGACCGGGCAAAGTTTCTCGATATGGCCAGCCGCAATGCCGAGCGCCTCAACTCCACGCTGAGTCAGCTGCTTGATCTTTCGCGGCTCGTTTCGGGAAGGCTCGTCTGTAGATTCCATGAAACCTCACTCAAGCAGCTGCTGATTGCGCAGACGGAGCATTTTCAAGAAGAGGTGACCAAAAGCGGTCGTAGCCTTTCAATCACGGGTGACCTCGATCGGTTGCCAGTCATACTGGGCGATGCCCCCAGGTTGGAGAAGGTCGTAAGCTCGCTTTTCGAAAATGCGATTCGCTTTTCGCCCCAAACGTCGAAGATCAGCTTTTCAGTGAAGACCGAAGTAAAGTCCAGTGGCTTGCCCTCGGCCCTGGCTCAAGGAAAGCTGGGGCGCCATGAGTTTATTTTACTCGAGCTGACCAACACCATTGCCAGGGTCACGGGCTCTGACCCCGGACCGCGCGATGCGATTTTTAAAATTTTTGGGCAGCAGGAAGCCATTCTCGACCGCGTACACGAAGGCGTGGGCGGGTCGCTCGCCATTGGCGCCGAGGTGGTCAAGCAGCATGGTGGCGGCTTATTCGCCGAGGTGACCGGAGACGGTGTTGAGAAGTTTCGGGTCTGGATGGCGCTGCCGGTTTTAAAATCTGAAGAAGCGCTGATGAAGGTTCTGGAGTCGCGCCTGTTTGGCTTGCGCACCGAAGTGGGCGCGATTTCGGTCATGATTCTCGAGGTCGAGCCCCGCAGTGTGAAACCCGTGCATGAGGCATTGAAGAGCGCCCTGTTTCGGGCAAGTGACACGGTTTATAGCTTGGCCGAGCGCAATCAGGTAGCCGTGCTGATGGACGACTGCAAGAAGCCGGATTCTTCAAAAATTGTCAGGCGTCTGCTCCAAAGTCTGGGCGCCGAGAGTGCCAAGTTTCTAGCCACGGCCCGGGTGGGGCTGGCCAGCAGCCCTGAAGACGGCACCGAGCCCGATAAGATTCTGGATCACGCGCGCGGAGCTTTTTTACCGCTTTCGGAATTTTAGTCCGCGGGACGCCTGTTGTATGCGGCAATCCTGCCGCTATTTTTATACTTTTTCTTATCTTTCACGGACTTGCGGTGGGCTGGGCGGCAGCCTTTAGCAGCACGCGGGGGTGAATCCTGCTCCAGGGCGTGCCGTTCCATGTGCCGCTTGTTCTGGTCCTGGCTCCGAGGTATAGACGACCCAATGCCGCACAGCTCTGAAACCCCGGTCCCACCGGAAATTCACCACCACCAGCCAGCCAAGTCGTTCTTTATCAAGACGTTTGGCTGTCAGATGAACGTCAACGATACCGAGCGCATGAGCGTGCTGCTCGCCGAGACGGGCGCCAGCCCGGCTCGGTCTATAGAAGATGCTGACATCGTCATTTTGAACGGCTGCGAAGTGCGCGACAAGGCTGTGCAAAAGATGCTCTCGTCCTTGGGTGGTTTGAAAAAGGGCAAAACCAAAGCGAAGATGATCGGTGTAGGCGGCTGCGTAGGCCAGCTTTCGGGGCCCAAACTTTTTTCGCGCAATCCGCATCTGGATTTCGTCTTCGGTACCGATATGATCGACCATCTGCCCGAGATCGTGGGCGAGGTGGCCGGCGGTGCACGGCGCGTGATCTATAATGAGTTCGACAAAGGCCGCGACTACACGACAGAGACCAAGATTTTCAACAAGTCCGTATCCGCTTTCGTCAACATCATGAAGGGCTGCGACAAGTTTTGCTCGTACTGCATTGTGCCCTTCACGCGCGGGCGCGAAAAGAGCCGGCCCATTGCCGAGGTCGTCTCGGATGTGCAGCGCCTTGTGCTGCTGGGCGTACGCGAGCTGACCTTGCTTGGCCAGAACGTAAACTCTTATGGCAAAGGCAACTCACAGAACTTTCCCGAGCTGCTGCGCGCACTCGATGCCGGCGTGCCCGAGCTTAGACGCTTGCGATACACCAGCTCGCATCCGGTCGATTTTTCGGATGAGCTCATTGAGTGCTACGGCACGGTGAAGTCGCTGGCCGATCAGCTGCATCTGCCCGTGCAGAGTGGCTCAAACAAAGTTTTGCAGGCCATGTACCGGCATTACAAGATCGAGACGTATTACGAGCAGATTCGCAAATGGCGCGTGAAGAGCCCGCTGGGCGGACTTTCGACCGATATTATCGTGGGATTCCCGGGCGAAACCGAAGAGGATTTTCTGGAGACGATGAAGCTGCTCGAAGATCTGCGCTTTGATCAGGTTTACTCGTTTGCCTATAGTCCGCGGCCGGGCACCAAGGCGTTCAAGCTCGTCGATGATGTTCCAGACGACGTCAAGCATGAGCGGCTGCTGCGCTTTCAGAAGCGCGCCCTTGAAATTGCCGCCGAGAACAATCAGCGCCACATCGGCCGCATTATGGAAGTGCTTGTCGAAGGCCGTAGCAAGGTGATGAAAAACGCGAGCTCCGACCGCAATGTTTATGGTCGCACCGCCTGCGGACGCGTCGTGAACTTTCACTATGACGGGCCTCGCGAGCTTACGGGCCAGTTCGTGGCCGTGCGTATTGAGCGGGCTTCGAGTCTGGCGCTGACCGCCGTTCTTCCCACGGATTTGCAATAAGACCGGTGCTCAGTCCTCTTTGCAGCGGTAGGTTGATCTGGCCGACAGGCGATGAACCTCGCCGGTCAGGTCGCGCAGCCAGCGGCCAAGCCGGCTGGCCGAGGCAACCTTGGTCGGCTTGCCATTGACGTTGAGGCTGACCGCGGGCGCGTCGTCAACCTCGACCACTGAGGCGGGGTGGCGGCTGTACTCGCGGCTATAGCGCTCGAAGCGGCTAAAGAATTCCTCGACGAGTTCGGCGTTGCACGACTCCACGGCAAGCGTCTTGGCATAACCGTGGCCGTGGAAAATGAACTTCCGGCCCTTCTGTTCCACGTGATAGCCGTGACCGTTGAAGCTTACTTCAAGAATCGGGGGTGCCTCAGTCGCGGCCTGGACCGTGGTGAAGCAGAAGAGTGTTCCGGTCATGAGGAGTGCGACGAAATTTTTCATTCAGGCGGCCTCTCGTAGTGGGCTGGCCTGCAGGGCGGGGGCGGGCTGCAAACCAGTGGCGAGTTTTTTTCCGACACGAATCATGGGAAGTTCAATCCAGCGGTGGCCAAGTTCGGCCGCGCCAAGGCTGGCAAGAATGAAGTAGGCCGCAAGTTCGAAGGGCGAGCTGTAGGTGGCAAGATTGGGGTGACGACTCTGAAGTTCAAGGTAGAGCTTCCACACAGGCAGATGCAGTAGATAGATCGCATACGAGCGCGAGCCCAGATATTCGAAGACCTGCGCCACCACGGGCGTGCCCAGTACCAGGCCACGTCGCAGGCTGGCCAGTGCGACTAAAACCACCGAGGCAGCCAGTACCAGGGTCCAGCCCGTTTGCTCGTCTACCGTGAAGAAGCGATGGACCAAAAGTAAAGTGGCCAGAGCGGCCAGCGCCGCACCCTTTCCGCCAAATTTTAGCGCGAAGGTGGCACGCGGGCGCGCCACCAGTCGCGCGTCCACAATAAGCGCAACCAGCACGCCAGCCATAAGTGTGTCGATGCGCGGGAGTGTTGAGAAATGATATTTCCAAACCAGCAAAGCATCGCTGGCCTTGGGCGCAGTCCAGGGCCGCAGTACCAGTGCAGTCAAGCCCACCACGGCCGCCGCTGCCCATCTGCGCGCGCGCGGCGTACGCACGGCCAGAAAAAGCAGGGGCAGCGCCAGATAGAAATGTTCTTCGACGTTCAGGCTCCAGAAGAAGAGCAGATCGGGACCAAAGTTGAGCATCTGATAATTGTAAAGCAAAGTGAAGATCAGGCCAATCTCTTGGAGCACCATGGCCGGGGGCGACCAGACCTTTGAGGAGTTAAAAAATGCCGAGGCGGCCAGCACGAGGGCGGTCGAGAACAGGGCCAGCGGCACGATGCGAAAGAAACGTCGGACAAAGAAAGTTTTCAACGCCGTCATTGGAGAACTTTGGGGACTTTGGGGACTTGGGCCGCGCGCGGGCAAAAGCTTGAGCAGCGAACGCGCGATGACGAAGCCGGAAATGACGAAAAAAAGATGCACCCCAACCACGCCGCTGAAGCCGGGCGTGAAGTCATGGAGCGGGGGGTGGTTGAAAACCGCGAGTACGATGGCTACACCGCGCAGCCGCTCGATTTCCCTGAGCTTCTTCATACTTACGTTTCGGCTCTGAAAGGGCATTTTTGGAGAGCAGGAAATGCCGGGTACCCACCCAGAAGTCGATAGATGCTTTACGAACTGGCCCGATTCGTTGTACTGGTACCCATGCTTCACCCATTTCGTGGCAAACTCCCCAAACTCCATGACAGCGTGTTTCAGGCGCCTGGCTGTCAGATCGTCGGCGACGTCGAAATGGGCGCTGATTGTTCGGTCTGGTTCAACGTGGTCGTGCGCGGAGACGTGCACTGGATCCGTATTGGCGCGGGAACAAACATTCAGGACAATAGCGTGCTGCACGTCTCGTTCAATAAGGCGCCGCTGACCATAGGCAAAAACGTCACTGTTGGTCATTTGGTTACCCTGCACGGCTGCACGATTGGCGACACCGTACTGGTGGGGATGCGAAGCGTTATCATGGATCATGCCGAAATCGGCACGGAGTCGATGGTCGCCGCCGGCTCGCTCGTCACCGAGGGTTTCAAGGCTCCGCCGCGTTCTCTCATCCTGGGCTCGCCCGCCAAGGTGGTCCGCGCGCTTCGCGAAGACGAGATAAAATTTTTACATCAAAGCGCTGAAAACTATAAACAGTACGTCCGTTGGTACAGAGAGGAAGCCATTCATGACTAAGAATTCCGAGCCCCGACTCATTCTTGATGGGTTGACGTTCGATGACGTGTTGCTGCTGCCGGCTTATTCTGAAGTTCTGCCCTCGCAGGTGAGTGTCGAAACCCGGCTCACAAAAAGACTGTCCCTCAAGATTCCCCTGCTGTCGGCCGCAATGGACACCGTTACCGAAAGCAAGGCGTCGATTGCGCTGGCTCAAGAGGGCGGACTGGGCGTGATTCACAAGAACTTAAGCCCCGAAGATCAGGCCTTCGAAGTGGAGAAGGTTAAAAAGTCGGAATGGGGCATGATTCTGGATCCGGTTACGATCGGGCCCGATGCCAAGCTGGGCGAGGCGCTCATTGCGATGTCGCGCTTTAAGATTTCGGGTGTGCCGGTGACTGTCAAAGGCAAGCTCGTGGGCATTCTGACCAACCGCGATCTGCGGTTTGAAGAGAATCTGGAACTTCGGGTCAGTGATCTGATGACCAAAGATGAGCTGGTCACGGCGCGCGAAGGCATTACGCTGGAAGATGCCAAGAAGCTGCTGCACAAACATCGCATTGAAAAACTACCAGTCGTCGACAGCTCGGGTAATCTGCGCGGGCTGATTACGATCAAGGATATCGCCAAAAAAGCAGCCTATCCCAACGCCAACAAAGACGGCTTCGGCCGCCTGATCGTGGGCGCGGCCGTAGGCGTGGGCGCCGACCTGGCCGAACGCGCAGGCAAGCTGGCCGAAGCGGGGCTGGATGTGTTTTTTGTCGACTCCGCCCATGGGCACAGCCGCGGCGTGCTCGAGGCGGTTTCGGCGCTGAAAAAACGCTTTCCCAAACTCGATGTCGTAGGTGGCAATGTGGCTACTGGCGCGGCCACCAAGGCGATGATTGAAGCCGGCGCTGATGCCGTTAAGGTTGGCATCGGGCCAGGCAGCATCTGCACCACGCGCGTGATTGCCGGTATTGGAGTGCCGCAGCTGACTGCCGTGATGGACTGCGTGCGCGAAGCCGACAAAAGCGGCGTGCCCATTATCAGTGACGGTGGCATTCGCTTTAGCGGTGACCTCACTAAGGCACTGGCTGCCGGGGCTTCGAGCGCAATGATCGGCTCGCTGTTCGCAGGCACCGATGAGTCGCCGGGCGAGATGGTTTTGTTTCAGGGCCGCTCTTATAAAGTTTATCGCGGCATGGGTTCGCTGGGTGCCATGAAGCAGGGCTCCAAAGATCGCTACTTTCAAGAAGAGATTGAAGAAGCCGGCAAGCTCGTGCCCGAGGGTATCGAAGGCCGCGTGCCTTATCGTGGCACGATGGGCAGCACGATTCATCAGCTGCTGGGCGGTCTTAAAGCGGGCATGGGTTATGTGGGCGCAAAAGATTTAGAGGCGCTACACAAGGCTCAGTTCATGAAAATCACCAACGCGGGGCTGGCTGAAAGTCATCCTCATGATGTGGTCGTGACCAAAGAAGCTCCGAATTATAATCCCAGCAACTGAGTTGGGGCGGCGTTTATTGGGGTGAAGTGAATGGAGAAAACTGGGCTGGCTCCACTCTCGTCCCCGGCGCCACAAATAAAAAAAGGCCCAGCCGCAAACCATGCGACCGGGCCTTATTACAGTTCAGACGCTTGGAGTTAGTGTCCGGCGCGTGCGTTGCAGCCGAGGCTGTCGTAAACCGACGTGGCTCCGGGCAAGGCGTTCTTCTCGATACGCGTAAGCGTTTCAGTGGCGACCGTGTTGACTTCGTCAACTGGTGCGCCGTCGCGCGTCTTCTTGCAAGCCGTTTCGATGCCGCCAGCGGCCTGGTCGAGTTCGTAGGCAATCGCCATCACGTGGTCGTAGCCTGGGTGCACGGGCACACCGGGCTGCCAGACGCGGCAAACCGGTACAAGCTCACAGGTGCGTGGAGCCCAGCCCCAGCGCCAGCCGGGATGATACGGGTAGTGCGGGGGATAGTGGCCATGCCAGCCGCCGTGTCCGCCGCCGTGGCCTGGGCCGCCGTGGTGTCCGCCGCCGCCGTGACCGCCGCCGCCGTGACCGCCGCCGCCGTGACCGCCGCCGCCGTGACCGCCGCCACCGTGACCGCCGCCACCATGTCCGCCACCGTGCCCGGGACTGAGTGTTTCAATCTCAAACGTGCCATCGTTTTGGGTGGCACTCACGTCTGAGGCATCGGCAAGCCACTGGCCGTCTGGAAAGCGACCCCAGCCGCCGTGGCAATATTCAACCCAGCCGCGCTCCAAGCAGCCCGGTGAGATGCCCGTGTAACGACTGTCCGCAACGCCGCGAAGAAAGTCCGCGTCGGAGCGGAAGATTTCCGAGCTCTGCACCAGGTTGTCACAAGTGACCGCCCAGGACGTTGGATTGGCCAGGCCTTGCTCAAGCAAAGCTTTGGCGCCAGTCAGATCGTTGATCGTCTGAGTTGCCTTTTCGCACTCATCACAGCCGCCTATGAACAGCGCAGCCAGAGCTACGGTCAAAACAGCAAATGAACTTTTCATCAGCTCAGTCTCCTTTTCGTTCGTAACAGCCAGCCTTGGTCAGCACGACTTCGGCCGAATCAACAGCATTGTGCAGCTCGCCTTTGGCCTGAGCCAGGTGAGCCAGCGCATCGACGTCCGCACCACGGTCGTGAGCGGCGCAGCCGCCAGACAGATTGCCTTCCGAGCTCGCGAGCAAGCTTGAGAGTTCCATGGCGTCTTCGAAGCCGTCTTTTTTGTGTGGAATGATCTGAAGATCGTCACAAACGAAAACGTTTTGGCAGTCGTAGTACGGGGGATATTGACCTGGGTAGCCGGGATAGCCCGGATAGCCGGGGTGATGGCCAGGATGACCGGGATAGTAGCTGCCGTAGCTGCACTGCTGAACGTAGTGGCCAGCGCGGCAGAAGCGTTCTTCGGAGTAGAAGTAGTCATCGGCCACGCGAGCAGCGAACTTCGAACCTTCGTGCAGCTCGCGAATCGAGGTGGCGCGAAAGCCGGCACAGCTCGTGTCCATGGCGCCTGGGCTGGTGATCGTGCCCATGACGGTCGTTTCAAGTGACTGCAGCTTGCCCTTGAGCACAAGGCCAGTGTCGCAGGCGTTTTCGCAGCCTGTGAAAAGCATGGCGGCTGGCAGAATCGCCAAGATTAGTTTCTTCATATTAGTACTCCCCGGTTAAAAAATTGATTCATGGCAGTACTAAAAGTGTTTTCACATAGCGTCAAGGTGCACTCGGGAGTTTACTGAAAGCGCATTGCGTTAACACTCGGGGCCAGCACACCCCCTGTTAAAGAAAGATTCCTAGTCATCGCGTCGCAGTTTGAGTAAATAATCTGCAATCGAAGAAAACCGCTCAACCCTTGAAGAGGAAAACTCCCGGTGACCGCCAATTCCCGCATTCTGATCCTCGATTTCGGCTCTCAATTCACTCAGTTGATAGCGCGCAGGCTGCGGGAATTACGAGTCTATTGCGAGATCTACCCGTGCGACGCGCCACTGGCGCGCATCAAGGCTTTTGGCGCCAAAGGAATCATTTTATCGGGCGGTCCCTATAGCGTTTATGACAAAGATGCGCCGGGACCTTCCAAGGAAAAAGCGGTTTTTGAGCTGGGGGTGCCCGTCCTGGGCATCTGCTACGGCATGCAATACATCGCGAAAGTCTTCGGGGGTGCTGTCATTCCGGCCAAAACCCGCGAATATGGCCGTGCGTTTGTTCAGTTGCAAGGCTCAAGCGAGCTGGTGCCCGACTTTAACGGGCGCATGCAGGTGTGGATGAGTCATGGCGACGAGATCGGCAAGCTGCCACCCGGCTTTAAGCTCACGGCCGTGAGTCACAATCAGAGCCCCGCGGTCATCGAAGATTCCAAGCGAAAGATCTACGCGGTTCAGTTCCATCCCGAAGTTGCGCACACAGAACGTGGCAAAGAAATTCTGGAGCGATTCGCGATTCGAATTTGCGGCCTCAAGCCCGACTGGGATCTTGGCATGTACCTGAACGAGCAGGTTGCGTCGATTCGCAAGCAGGCCGGAAACAATCAGGTGATCTGCGCGCTCTCGGGTGGCGTGGACAGTACGGTGGCGGCCACCCTCGTGCATCAGGCTGTTGGCTCGAAGCTGACCTGTGTTTTCGTCAATAATGGTTTGCTGCGCAAAAATGAAGCTGAAGAAGTGCTGGATGTCTACGCCAAGAACTTGAAGCTCAATGTGCAATACGTTGACGCCGAAAAGCGTTTTCTCAGCGAGCTTGCCGGCGTGAGAGATGCCGAGCGCAAGCGCAAAATTATCGGGCGTGAGTTTATCCGCATCTTCGACAAAGAAGCACGCAAGCTCAAGGGTGCCAAGTTTCTGGTGCAGGGCACGCTTTACCCGGACGTCATCGAGAGCTGTCCACCACCACGTGAAGTGACGGGTAAGAATTTTTCGAAAACGGGCAAGCACGGCTTTTCGGCCAAAATCAAAAGCCATCACAACGTCGGGGGCCTGCCCAAAAATTTGAAGTTCAAGCTCATCGAGCCGCTGCGCGAGCTGTTCAAAGACGAGGTGCGTGAAATCGGTCGTGAGCTGGGCGTGCCGCAGAAGATTCTCGGGCGTCATCCGTTTCCGGGACCCGGACTTGCGGTGCGCGTTATCGGCGACATTACCCGCGACAAGCTGGATCTTCTTCGGGAAGTGGATGCGATCTTCATCGATGAGATTCGGCAGGCCGGTCTTTATGACAAAATCTGGCAAGCGTTTGCGGTCTACCTGCCCGTACAGAGTGTTGGCGTGATGGGCGATGGACGCACTTACGAAAATGCGGTGGCGCTGCGCGCTGTCACGTCGCAAGATGGAATGACTGCCGATTGGTATCCCTTTTCTGGTGATTTTCTGGCTAAGGTGTCGGGTAGGATCTCGGGCTCCGTACGTGGCGTGAACCGGGTCGTTTATGATATCTCAAGTAAGCCACCAGCTACCATTGAGTGGGAATGACGGTAGCATTTAAGCATCGCCGGATTCTGAAGGGAAACTAGTTTTGTCTTTCGTACATCTCCATCTGCATACGCAGTACAGCCTGCTCGAAGGAGCAATTCGAATTCCTGAGCTGATGGCGAAAGCCAAAGAGCTGGGCATGCCTGCGGTGGCGATGACCGATCATGGCAATATGTTTGGTGCGGTTGATTTTTACTTTGCGGCCAAAGCAGCCGAGATCAAGCCGATTATCGGCTGCGAGATTTATTACACGACGGGCAGCCGCTTGACCAAAGGGGCGCCTGGTCGCGGCAAGCGCGTCACGCTGACGGCCGAGGACGAAGAACAGGCTCGCAATTACCGGCTCGTGCTTTTGTGCAAGGACGCCGTGGGTTATCGCAATCTGTGCGAGATCGTCACGCGGGCCTATTCCGAGGGCTTTCACTTCAAGCCTCGCGCCGATCGCGAGCTTATCGCGGCCAATGCGCAGGGACTCGTCGCACTCAGCTCAGGGCTCAAAGGCGAGGTGGGCTATCACTGCGCGCATGGCCGGCGTGACCGCGGCGAGAGCTCGGCGCTGTGGCTGCGCGAGACCTTTAAAGATGATTTTTATTTGGAATATCAGGAAAACGGCATTCCGGCGCAAAGCCAGGCCAACAGCCTGATCTCCGAGATCGCTCAGCACCATTCGATTGCCACGGTGGCCACGGCCGATGCGCACTATCTTACACCCGAGCAGGGCGCGGCCCACGAAGCGCTCATGTGCATCGCGGCCGGACGCAATATTGACGAGGCCAAGGGCAACCGTCTTTCCACCGACGAGTTCTGGTTTAAAGACGCCGAGACGATGAAACGGCAGTTCGAGTGGACGCCCGACTCCGTCACGCGCACCCTGGAGGTGGCCGCGAAGTGCGGTTTTTCTTTCAAGCTCAAAGACGACAAGGGCCGTCAGATCTATCATCTGCCCAACTATCAGCCCGATCAGTGGGATGACCAGAGCATGGCGGCTCCGGCGTTCGTGCTTGAGCAGGCGAAGCTGGCGAAATCAGAGCGGCCGGGTGATGAGCTTTCGTATGTTGACGGCAAGTTTTCGGCCGAAGGGTTTCTTAAAGTCTCCGCGCGCCGGGGGCTCGAGGAGCGTTTGGCAAAAGCCAAGATCACCGATACTACCGCCCGCACCGCTTATAGTGAACGTCTCGAAGAAGAGCTGACGATGATCGTGCGCACGGGCTTTTCCGGCTACTTTCTGGTCGTCGCCGACTTTATCGGCTACGCGAAGGCCGAGGGCATTCCCGTGGGACCGGGCCGTGGCTCGGGCGCGGGCTCGCTCGTCGCATATTCGCTTAAGATCACCGACATTGACCCGCTCAAGTTCAATCTGCTGTTCGAGCGCTTCATCAATCCCGAGCGCGTGAGCATGCCCGATTTCGATATCGATTTTTGTCAGGACCGCCGCGGCGAGGTGATCGAGTACGTCATCAAGAAGTACGGGCGCTCCAACGTTTCGCAGATCATCACGTTTGGCAAGCTGCTCGCGCGCAGCGTGATTCGCGACGTGGGCCGCGTGCTCAACTTGTCGTATGCCGAGGTGGATCAGATCGCCAAGCTCATCCCCGAAGAGCTGGGCATCACGCTTGGCGATGCTTTCAAAAAAGAAGTTCGCTTAAAAGAGCTGACCGATCGCGACCCCCGCGCGGCGCGCCTGTTTGATATCGCCCGCGAGCTCGAAGGCCTGAGCCGCAACGCCGGCGTGCATGCCGCGGGCGTGGTGATCACGAATAGACCAATCGTCGAATATTGTCCGCTCTTCACCGGCAAAGAGGGTGAAGCCGTCGTGCAATACGACAAGGACTTTGCTGAAAAAATCGGACTGGTGAAGTTTGACTTCCTGGGGCTCAAGACCCTGACCGTGATCGACAACGCCGTGAAGTTCGTGCGCGAAACCCAAAGCGACAAGGGCGTGGCACTCGAGCAACGCTTTGTGCTTGAAGAGATGAACTACGAAGACCCCGAGGTGTTCAAGCTGATTTCGGCCGGCGACACGGACGGAATCTTTCAGCTCGAATCCAGCGGCATGAAAGACCTGTGTCAGCGCGTGCAGCCGTCGAATCTCGAAGACATTACGGCAATCAACGCCCTTTACCGACCCGGTCCGCTCAACTCCGGCATGGTCGACGACTATATCGAGCGCAAGCACGGGCGCACGCCCACAGTGTATGATCTGCCGCAGCTGGGCGAAATTCTGCAAGAGACCTACGGCGTGATCGTGTATCAGGAGCAGGTCATGCGCGTGGCGCGCGTGCTGGCCAACTTCAGCTTGGGCGAAGCCGATATTCTACGTCGGGCGATGGGTAAGAAGAAGGCCGAAGAGATGGCCAAGCAGCGCGATAAGTTTTTGAAGGGCTGCGAAGACAACAAGATTGATGGCGAAAAGGCGGCCAAGATCTTCGATCTGCTGGCCAAGTTCGCCGAGTATGGTTTTAACAAGTCGCATTCTGCGGCTTACGGCGTGCTTTCTTATCAGACGGCGTATCTCAAATGCTATTATCCCGCCCAGTTCATGGCCGCACTGATGGCCACTGAAATGGACGACACCGACAAGATGTCGCAGTACATTGCCGATGCCCGCAAGCGCGGCATTGAGATTCTGCCGCCCGACGTGAATTTCAGTAAAAAGACTTTCTCCGTCGTGGAGCACAAGACGTTGCCCTTGCCAGGCGAGGCGGCCACGGTGGCCAAGTCCGCCATTCGTTTCGGGCTCGAGGCCATCAAGGGTGTCGGGGGCGTGGCCGTCGATGCGCTCTTGATTGAGCGCAGTGAAAAGGGCGCCTATAAGGACTTTATTGATTTTTGCAAACGCGTGGCCACGCGTAAGGTCAACAAGAAGGTTATCGAGTGCCTGATCTCGGCCGGCGCCTTTGACGCGATTGAAGAGCAGAACCGCGCAACACTTTCCGAGAGCATTGAGCCCGTGATGGAGTACGCGGCAGCCCTGCAAGAACAGTCGGACCTGGGGCAGGTGAGCATGTTTGATCAGTATCAGGCCGAGGGCCTGAAGCTGGAGTCGAGCAGCGATCATCTGTACAAGCGCATGGAAGACTGGTCGGAGAGCAAGAAGCTGCAGATGGAAAAAGCGCTCGTGGGTTTTTACATCTCAGGTCATCCCATGGACAAGTGGTGGCCTCTGGCCAAGGGGTTCGTCAATGGCGACCTCTCCTGGCTTAAGGCGGACTTTGAACGCCGCAAGCTGCTGCCGCTCAAAGATCGCGGCGTAACGGCGCCGCGCGGGCAAGGCCCGGGGGGCTGGCGCAACGAGGGGCCCCGCTGGGACGTGGCTACGGTGGCGCTCGTCAGTGGCTTTCGCGAGATCATGACCAAGAAGGGCACGCGCATGGCCTTCGTGGATATCGAAGATGCCAAGACGAAGCTTGAGTGCATCTGCTTTCCAGAGCCCTATGAGGCGTGTGCTGCCGCCCTGAAGCAGTCGATGGAGCAGTGCCTGCCGTTTATCATCACGGGCAACGTGGGCCTGGAAGAAGAGGCGCCCAAGCTTTTCATTCGCACGATGGATTTGATCTCGGAGTTTCAGAAGAAGAAGGTCAGCTCGGTGGTGTTTCGCCTGGACCCGGGTGCGGTCAACGCGCATCTGCTGGCACAGCTGCGGGCGGCTTTGGTGCGGCACCGCGGAACCTGCACGGCCTATCTGGAATATGCCGGCGCGGTCAGCGGCACAAGCTTCAACAGCCGGCATGCGTTGCCCAAGGAGCTGGCGGTTAATCCCACGGCTGAGATGGCGGCGGATGTGAATGCGCTTTTTGGCCGCGATGTTGTGCAATTTCTCCAGAACTAGCGCCCCTGCGAAATTTTTGCCTAGCCTTTACCCGTGCGTCATCTCATGGTGAAATAGGGGTAATGAGAATACCCATTCTTTCTCTAGCCCTAGGCCTCTGTTTCCTATCCGCAACGCTGCGCGCTGCGCCGCCTACGCCCATCGCCGCCGCCGCGGCTAAAAAGAATCTGCAGAGCTTCGTGCACGACGCTGTGGTGCAAGCTTTTAGCGAGCTGGGTTTGGGGCCGGCGCAGAAGAAAGTTTTTGATGAAGAGGCGTTGGACGATGCTGGAGCGTTTGTTTCAAACTATCGCGCCAATGGCGATGGGACTGATGTGCAGATCGATAAGGAAAAGCTGAAAAATTATCTGCGTTTTACCTCGAGTCTTTATGCGGGT
>JBBRLF010000001.1:0-55390 GCA_038231515.1 candidate division WWE3 bacterium | reverse complement strand
CTGTTGCCGCTGCTGCCGGCAAGACTCCTGCAGCTCCTGCAACCGCAACTGTTGCTGCTGTAGTGAAGGCCGCAGTAAAGGCTGCTCCAAAGAAAGCCACGAAGCATTAATATGGAAATCAAATCAGAGATGGTGAAGGACCTCCGCGATAAAACCGGAGCCGGCATGATGGATTGCAAAAAGGCTCTCGTCGAATCGGCGGGCGATCTTGAAAAGGCCATTGATTATCTTCGCAAGAAGGGTTTGTCGGCTGCCGCGAAGAAATCCGACCGCATGGCTAAAGAAGGCGCAGTCACGAGCTACATTCACGCAGGCGGCAAGATCGGTGTTCTCGTCGAGATCAACTGTGAGACCGACTTTGTGGCCCGTAACGACCTGTTTCAAGGTTTCGTCCGCGACGTCGCGATGCACATCGCGGCGGCCAACCCCTTGTACGTCCGTCCGGAAGACGTTCCAGCGGCCGTAGTCGAGAAGGAGAAGGAAATTCTCCTGGCTCAGGCCAAGGCAGATCCAAAAAACGCGAGCAAGCCGGCACCAGTGATGGAAAAGATCATCGAAGGCAAGATCAAGAAGTTCTTTGACGAATCGTGTCTGGTGAATCAGGCTTTCGTAAAGGATTCGGACAAGACGATTTCCCAGCTCACGACCGAGATGGTCGCGAAAATCGGCGAGAATATCAATATTCGCCGTTTCGCCCGTTTCACGTTGGGTGAAGGAATCGCGAGCCCGGCTCAGCCCACGTAAGTTAGTAACACCAACAAAGCGAGATCAATGATGGCTTCGGAAAAACCGAAGTATACACGAATACTGCTTAAGCTCTCGGGTGAGGCGCTGGCCGGCAAGGCTGGTTATGGAATCGATACCGATATCCTGCACGCCATCGCCGAAGAGGTTAAAGAGATTCGTGAACTTGGCGTAGAAATCTGCATCGTACTGGGCGGCGGGAATATCTTCCGCGGTCTGGCGGCTGCCGCACATGGCATGGACCGTTCCCAGGCTGATTACATGGGAATGCTGGCTACCGTAATGAACAGCTTGGCGCTGCAAGACGCTCTGGAACGCATCGGCGTTTTTACGCGTGTGCAGTCAGCCATCGAGATTCAGGAGCTGGCCGAGCCTTATATTCGACGGCGCGCCGTGCGACATCTCGAGAAAAAACGCGTGGTCATCTTTGCCGGGGGCACGGGCAATCCGTACTTCAGCACGGACACCGCGGCCAGCCTGCGCGCCATGGAAATGGGCGCCGAGGTCATCATGAAGGCGACCAAGGTTGACGGTGTTTATGATGCCGATCCGGTGAAGTTTCCGAATGCCAAACTTTTCCGCGAGCTGACTTACATCGAAGTGCTGCAGAAGAATTTGAAAGTCATGGACTCCACCGCCATCTCGCTTTGCATGGATAACGATCTTCCGATTATCGTATTTAATCTCAATAGGCCCCATTGGGTGCGCGATGTCGTGATGGGTCATCCTATCGGCACGCTGGTCACGAGGGGTAAGGGGGAAAAAAATGACTAAAGAAGTTTTGGATTCTCTCGGTCAGAAGATGACCAAGACGCTCGCGAGTTTCAAGACTGAGCTCACGAAAGTGCGCACTGGCCGCGCCTCACCCGCGCTGCTTGATGGCGTAAAAGTGGATTATTACGGAACAGATATGCCGATCAGCCAGGTGGCCTCGATCAGCGCGCCCGAGCCGCGGCAAATCGTCATCCAGCCCTGGGAAGCCAATATGCTGCCCGCGATCGAGAAAGCCATTTTGATCGCTGATCTGGGGCTCAACCCCCAGAACGACGGCAAGCTCATTCGCGTGCCCCTGCCGATGCTGACCGAAGAGCGTCGTAAAGATCTGGTTAAACAGATCAAGAAGATGGGCGAAGAGTGCAAGATCGCATTGCGCAATGAGCGCCGTGACGCCAACGAAGAAGTAAAGAAACTCGAAAAAGACAAAGTGCTCACCCAGGACGACGCCAAAAAGGCCGGCGACCTGGTGCAGAAAAAGACCGATGAGTTCGTCGCCGAAGTGGACAAGGTGCTGACGGGCAAAGAAAAAGAGATCATGAGCGTTTGATGTCAGGGTTCACCGATATACCAAAACACATCGCCATCATCATGGACGGGAACGGGCGCTGGGCTGAACGCCGCGGGCGCCCGCGTATCTTTGGACATGTGCGCGGCTGTGCGCGCGTGCGCGATATTATCCGTGAAGCCGACAAGCAAGGTGTGAAAGCGCTGACGCTCTACGCTTTTTCGAGCGAAAACTGGGGTCGTCCCTCGGTCGAAGTCAGCGTGCTGATGCGGCTGCTGTACAAATGGCTGATTCGCGAGCGGCGCGAGATGATGGACAAGAATATCCGTCTGCGTGCCGTTGGGGCGCTGGAACGGCTTCCGGAGTCGGTGCGCAGGATGCTGGGCGAATCCATCGAGATGTCGAAGGAAAATACGGGCCTGCAGCTTACCCTGGCGGTTTCCTACAGTGGGCGCGATGAGCTGACGCAGGTGGCGCAGCGGCTGGCCCATCGAGTAGCGGCCGGTGAGCTGGCCGCCGACGAAATCACCGAACAGCATTTCAGCGACGAGCTTTCAACGTCAGCCGTGGGCGATCCGGATCTGCTGATTCGAACCAGTGGCGAACAACGTATTTCGAATTTCCTGCTTTGGCAGGTGGCCTATACTGAGCTCTATTTTACGGACACGATGTGGCCGGACTTCAAGCCAAGCGACCTGCGCATGGCCATCGACAGCTTTACCCGACGTCAGCGACGGTTTGGTTTGACCGCCCGGCAGGCTGACGAGGCTCGGGTTTAGTGTCGGTATCCACGACGGATCCGAAAAAGGCGGCAGATAGGGGCAAGGAAACGAGAACACGGGTTATCACGGGCGTCGTGGGCGGCGGCTTTATGCTCGCGCTTTTTCTGATCGGCGGACATCTGGGTGTTTCGTTTGCCTCGGCAATTCTGGGTGGGCTGATGTGCTGGGAGCTGAGCAACGCGTTTTATTCGCTGTCGGACCATCGCGAAAAGCTGATCGCGCTGGTGGGAATTTCCTGGTTGACGATTTTCGCGAACATGCTGTTTCCGAAGTCGATGCTCGAATGCCTGATCGTCTCTTTCATGGGGCTCTTCACTTACTTTTTGGCGGTGGCCGAGCGCCATCCCAACGATCTGCGCAAGCATTTTGACGAGCTGGTTTTCACCGTCTTCGTGCTGGTTTATGTCGTCACGTTCGTGGCTTTTTTACCGCTGATCCGGGATGGCGCCAACGGCATCAAGTGGCTGCTGCTTTTTCTGTTCATCGTGTGGGCCGGGGATACCGGGGCCTACTTTGTCGGGCGCAAGTGGGGCAAGACCAAGCTGTACCCGCTCATCAGTCCCGGTAAGTCGGTCGAGGGAGCGGGCGGCGGCTTGCTTTCGAGTATCGCGCTGACGCTGATCTTCAAGCTGGTCGCCTTTAGCGCCTTGAGTTGGTTTGGCGCGGTGGCAACCGCGTTGGTCGTCGGAGTCAGCTCACAGATCGGCGATCTGTGTGAATCCTTTTTCAAGCGGGCCTACAAAATCAAGGATTCCAGTAAAATTTTGCCGGGTCATGGTGGAATTCTCGACCGCTTTGACGGGGTGCTCTTCAGTCTGCCAATTATGTACTTCTGCGTGAAAATCTTCAGTTGAGCGGCAGCCGACCCCGGAACGGGGCGGCGTTGACCGCTCATTTGTTGTTGATAAGGCGCTAGCTCACAAGATAGCATCCAAGCACAATGTTCCTCTACGTCGCGTCCTTTATCTTGCTGCTGGGTCCCCTGGTTTTCGTGCATGAGTTCGGACACTTCATTTTCGCGAAGCTGTTCAATGTGCGCGTCGACACCTTTTCAATGGGGTTTGGTCCGAAGTTTCTCAAGAAAAAGTGGGGCGAGACGGAATACTGCCTCTCCATTGTGCCGCTGGGCGGATACGTCAAGCTTTACGGCCAGGATCCAACCGAAGCCATTGAGCCGCAGTTTCGTAATCGCGCGCTTAACAATCTGGACGCCTGGAAACGCTTTCTGGTTTTCGTAGCCGGTCCACTCTTCAACTTTTTATTCGCGATTTTCGTCTTCGCCATGATGCTGGTTATCGGCGAGCCGCATATGGCACCGGTGGTGGAACGGGTTGTGCCCGGTAGCCAGGCCTATATTACCGGTTTTCGCAGCGGTGACGTGATTACCGCGGTTGATCGTCAGATCGTGACGAAGTTTGAAGAAGTCGCGCGCGTGATTTCCGAGTCACCGGGCAAGCAGCTTACCTTTCGCATCAAGCGCACTTTGCCATCCTTGAAGGCCGCGGCGGCACCCAAAGTTACAGTGCGCGAAATCAAAGCCGAGCCACAGCCGGTACCCGGCTTAAGCGTCTATGGCGAAAATGTTGAGGTCGGTTCGATCGAAGGGCTTTTCAACATTGGCCGCTACACCACGGTGGGGGTTTCGAATCCCGCGTCGGCCGCAGCAAAGGCGGGCTTCAAAACTGGCGACGAGATTCTGGTTTTTAACGGCGCTGCCGTGAAAAACTGGGAAACGATTCAGAGCGAGGCCAAGTTGGCGATGACGAAGAACGACAGCACGTTCTCGTTTGGTTTTGCACCGCACGACGCCAGCTACTGGACTCCCGATAGCCGGCCTCAGCCGTCGCTCAAGCCATCCGCGCAGGCCTCGCTGCCGGCGCGTCCGTTTGATCAGCTGGGACTGTTTTCGACCGAGTTGTTTGTTGCCAATCTAAAAGATGGCTCGCCCGCCCTGACGGCGGGCATCGAGATTGGCGATCGGCTCGTGTCGCTTGATGGCACGCCGGTGCCGTCGTTTCAAGATTTGAAAGATCTCGTGCAAAAGGCGGGCGAAAGCACCGGCTCGTTTGACCTGGTGGTTGAACGCAAGGGCAAGATGCTCAAGAAGCACATCACGCCAATCGTCGAAGTCGGGCACGACCCGGCCGGCCACGAAACCAAGCAGTTTCTCATGGGGGTGTATCCCCTGTTTGTGCAGAGCGAGCCCGAGATGTTCGTCGAGCGCATTTTCAATCCGTTCACTCTGACGATTGAAGCCTGGTCACGCGCGCTTGACCTTTCAGGAAAGACGCTGGTTTCGATCAAAAAACTTTTCTTTCGGCAGGTGTCGGTGGGCACGCTGGGTGGCCCGATTCTTATCGGCAAGCTCGCGGGCGATTCGATGGCGCGCGGACTTTCTTCTTTTCTGAGAGTCATGGCGCTGATCAGTATCAGTCTGGCGATTTTTAATATTCTTCCGGTGCCGATTCTGGATGGCGGTCATATCTTCTTGCTGCTCGTCGAGGTGGTGCGTGGCAAGCCGATCAGCCTGCGTCAGACGGAAGTTGTTCAACAAGTAGGTTTGTCGCTGATCGTACTGCTGCTCGTGGTGGTGTTGTTCAATGACATTTCGCGCGTGGCCTTGCCCAGCCTGAAGCAATTTTTTCAGTAATGCGCGTTCTGGCGCTGGATACCTCGCAGATTCAGGCCGCGCTGTGCACGATTGTGGACGGGGCGATTCTTAAAGAGCGGGCCGGCTCTGTGGATGTTGCTCACAGCGAATCCCTGCTGCCGCATCTGCACGAGCTGCTGCGGCTGAGCGGGCTGCGGCTGGACGAAATTGACGCGTTTGCGGCAGGCGTGGGCCCGGGGTCGTTTACGGGAATTCGAATTGGCTGCGCGACGGTGAAGGCGCTGGCCCAGGTGCTGAGCAAGCCCGTACTGCCTTTTTCCTCGCTGCGGGCGACCGCCTGTTCCGCAGACGCCGGCCAGAATACGGTGGCCGTCGTCAATGCGTATCAGGGACAGGTCTTCGTCGGCTGGTGGCAGGACGGCTCATGGGTGGAAGACGCGATGACCGCTGCCGTTTGGCGGGAAACGGTTGGTGCTGCACTTTCCAAAAACGCACCGCTGATTTTCAGTGGCAGTGGCGCCGAGCTCTATCGTGCGGAACTCGAACAGCTCGAGGGTGCGCGGTTTAGTGGCGTGACCCAGGTGTCGCCCAAGGGCATTCTGGGCGCGCTGGAAGGAGTAGCCGCGATGCGCTATGGTGAGTTGGCTGCAAACTACCTGCGCCCGTCGCAAGCCGAGGTAAAGCTAGGGGTTTCCCTTGCGAAGTAGAAACACGCCTGATACGGTCCACTACTAAATCAACTATGAATCGTAAGCTAAAAGAACACACATTGCCGGTTCAGATCGAAGGCTTCCCGTATATTTTTGGCGGGCTGCTTCTGACGATCGCGAGCGGAGTTATATTACTGGTCGAACATGACGGCGCCTTGCTTTGGATTTTTGGCGGGCTGGCCGGTCTTGCCGGATTTTTCACGGCATTCTCGGTTTGGTTTTACCGGTGTCCCGAGGTGCAGACGCCGACCGACGACGTGCAGGCGGTGGTTTCGCCAGCGTGTGGGCGGGTTTTGAGCGTAAAGGAAGTTTCCGGCACCAAAATTGGTGAGAAGTCGGCAAAAAAGGTCAGCATCTTCATGTCGCCAGTTGATGTTCACGTCAACCGTGCGCCGGTTGCGGGCATGATCGAAGCCGTGCAGTACCATAAGGGCAAGTTCTTTAAGGCCGACCTGGACAAGGCGTCTGAAGAAAATGAGCACAACTGGGTGGTGATGAAGTCTGACCTGGGGCCCAAAGTCGCGTTTGTTCAGATCGCCGGCTTTATTGCTCGTCGTATTGTCTGCTATGTGGCGCCAGGCGAGCGGCTGGTGCGCGGCGAGCGTTATGGCATGATTCGGTTCGGTTCGAGGATGGAAGTCGTAGTCCCCGCGTCCTCTGATATACTGGTTAAAGTTGGAGAACGAACCGTGGCAGGTGTAACCAAGCTGGCCCGGCTCAACATTACGACCGGAAAGTAGACCAATGAAAAAGATCTACGTACTGCCGAATCTCTTCACGACAGCGAACATGTTTTGCGGATTCTATGCGATTGTTGCCGCCATTCATGGCAACTTTCTTACTGCGGGCTGGTCGATTCTGGTCGCGATGATTTTTGACACGATGGACGGCCGAGTGGCGCGGCTGACTCGCGCAACCAGCGAGTTTGGCGTGCAGTACGATTCCCTTTCCGACCTGATCTCGTTTGGCATGGCGCCGGGCCTGACCGCCTATCTCTGGGCGCTGGAGCCTTGGGGCCGCCTGGGCTGGCTGGCCTCGTTTTTGTTTGTCGTTTGCGCGGCACTGCGCCTGGCGCGTTTCAACGTCATGGTGAATACCGTACCCAAGAAATATTTTCAGGGGCTACCCAGCCCGCTGGCCGCCGCAACTATCGCGACTTCCATTATTTTTTACAATGAGATCGGGCTTAAGCCCGGCCCCAATACCAAGGACTGGTTCATTCCTGTAACGGTCATGGCGCTGGGTTCGCTGATGATCAGCACGATTCGCTTTCCGTCCTTCAAGGATTTCAAGGTCAGCCGCGAAAACTCGTTTGGTGTGCTGGCCGTGGGTATTCTGACCTTGGTGCTGATTGCCGTGAAGCCAGAAGTCACGCTTTTCGTGATCTGCGTCCTGTTCACGGTCGTAGGTTTGATCATGGATGCTTATCGCGTCGCCTTTCGCCGTAAGGATGCCGTGGCGGCTCCGGCTTCAAAAGCGGAACACTGAGGAGTAAAGAGCCATGAAAAAGTTCAGCGTCGCCGTCGTCGGAGCCAGTGGTGCCGTGGGCCGCGAAGTTCTGGCCACGCTTGCGCAGCGCTCGTTTCCGTTCTCGTCGCTGCGCCTGTTTTCGTCCCAGCGCAGCGCGGGCCAGAAGGTTACAGTCGGTCAGCACAAGACGGCGCTCGAAGCGCTGGGTGACAATGAGTCTTTCGCGGGTCTGGATATTGTTTTTTTCACCTCGGGCAGCAGTGTCAGCGAGCAGCATGCCTTTCGCGCCGCCGCGGCCGGGGCCATGGTTATCGACAACGCCAGTATCTTTCGCATGCGTGCCGACGTACCGCTGGTCGTGCCCGAAGTGAACGGAGCGGCACTTGATGGCGCACGCGAAACTCGCGTTGTGGCCAACCCCAACTGCACCACGGCCCAGCTGGTTATGGCGCTCAAGCCATTGCATGACCGCTTTCGCGTCAAACGCGTAATTCTGGCCAGCTACCAGGCGGTATCCGGCAAAGGGCAAAAAGGCATCGACGAGTTCAAGCGCCAGATTCGCGAGCACGTCGATGGCAAGAAGCTTACGGTCGAGGCCTTTCCTCATCCAATCGCCTTTAACTGTCTGCCGCACATCGATACTTTTCGCGATGACGGGTTTACCGGCGAAGAACATAAAGTGATGGAGGAAACCCGCAAGATTCTGGGCGACTCGTCGATTCGCGTGGTCGCCACCTGTGTGCGCGTGCCGGTTCTGAATTGCCACTCCGAGTCGGTGACGATCGAAACCGAAAAACCGGTTACGCCAGAACAGGCCCGGGCAGCGCTTGGAGCGATGGCAGGGGTTAAGGTTTTCGATGATCCGGCGACGAATACCTATCCGCTGGCGCTGGACGTTTCGGGTAAAGATGACGTTTACGTGGGGCGTATTCGCAAGGATCCGTCCCTGGGCGAAGGCCAGCACGGGCTTACTTTTTGGGTCGTGGGCGACAATCTCAGAAAGGGCGCGGCGCTCAACGCAGTTCAGATCGCCGAAGCCGCTATTGCCCGCGGTTTGATCAAATAGTTGAAACTGTTTCTTGCCAGATGGACCGTGATGAATTTAGCGTGGTGGCAGTTATTTCAAAGGGGTAGGCGTCGTGTCGCGGTACGTTTTTCAACTCGGAATTGTGGGCTTGGCTTGGCTGGCGCTGCCGTTTTCCGCGCAGGCGCTCAATGTGCAAGCCGTGAACTACGGCGGGGTCATCGCCGCGTCCAATACGACCACTTATTATTTTCCGACGACCCCCGGTAACGGTACCTGTACTCCACAAACTTCGCTGGTTTCAATTGATCCGGCGCGAACGCCGCCTGCGGCAATCAATACGGACAATACGGCAGCCGTCGGAACCTTGTTGAATTCGGTGATGACATTTACGATCACCAGCGCAGTCGGCTCACTGACCACTATCGCGGGTCATACTCCGCTTGGCGCGGGCGGAACGGATGTGTCGATTCGTGTCGAGACGGCAACCGGAGGCAGCGGGGCAAGCGGAGTGGCGGTGCCACTCGTGGTGTTGGATTCTCATATCTACAATGGCGTGGATAATACCGAAATCGCCTATGGGAACAACGAGGGCGAGGCCGTGACCTTTGGCGTTGCTTTGCGCGACCTTCGTGTGGGTGACACCGTAGCAGGTGGCGCCGCCGTAACGACGTTTTCCGATGGCTTATGTGCTTTGCTTTCGAACACCCATGCTGACGCTGCCGCGGCACTGGCCTTCTGCAATCCGCCAGGGGGAACAAACCCCCGGCCAATTACGCTTACTTTTGGCCTTATTGCGGCGGGCTCGGCATTTCACCTTCTTGATGCCGGGTCTAATGCGGATACGAATGTGAAAAGCAATCTGCCGATATCGATCGTCTTTTCAGACTGTCCTGCCGGCGCCAACGCAGTGGTTGGACCCCCTAAGACGTTTCTGAAGCCGACTTTGAACTTCTCACTCGTTACAGGCGATCAGCGCATCAAGCTTGTCAATAATACCGTGCCCCTCTCGGATAGCGTCGTGCCGGTGACTGGCGTCGTGGTCGAGGGCAATACCCAATATCCGGTCAGCCTGAATGGGACCATTCAGCGAGTGAATACGTCGGTAGGGGGCGGTGTCTATACGATTGATGGTTTGGTGAACGACATCCAGTACTGCTTTTCGCTCGGCTATATCAACGCGGCAGGGTGGGTGAGTACCGACGCCAACTGGACCTCACAACTTCAACGGCCAAGTCCAGATCAGTGCGCAACACCTTCGCAAATCGATGGCTTTCTGAATCGTTCGACGTGTTTTATCGCCAGCGCCGCTTACGGTGAAGAGTGGGATCCGCGGCTGGAAACTTTGCGCCAGTTTCGCGATCAGATCCTGGATCACTTCGCCGCGGGACGCGCATTTACCGATTGGTATTATTCGTGGAGCCCGTCCGCCGCCCACTGGCTGATTGAGAACCCCAGCTACCGGACCTTTGTCCGTGTGCTGCTCATGCCCACAGTTGAGATGGCGCGTGTGTCTCTTTGGATCAGAGCCAATATGTGGGTTTTTGGCGTGATGTTGCTGCTGGGAACGGCCATGGCCGTGACGATGCGGCGGAGGACGACATGATTCGCTATGTTTCAGCGCTCGTGTTGTTTGGCATTTCGCTAGGCCCGGTGCTGGCAGCCGAGCCGGACTATTCAAACAGCGATCAGGTGCAGCCCTATATCGAGACGCTCAAACAAAAATACGATATCAAGCCGCGGCCTCTGACCGAGGCGCCACGCGCTGCCGAGCCCAAGGTAGCGCCGGCCGAAAGCATCGAGAGCAAGCCGGTTTTGAGCGATCCCAGTGTCGTGCAGCCCTATATCGAGCGTCTGCTGCGGCAAGATGGTGCAGGCAGGCCCGATGGTGCCCAGCCCTACATCGAGTCAATTAAAAAAAATCCTGAGCTTGAGCCTAAATTCAAGGGCACCGTGAATATGGCGGCGGGTTTCTCGTTTGTGGCCTCAAACCAATTCAAACTCACCTCGTCCAAAGTTCAGGCCAATAGCTTTGAAGCTGTTTACTCTCCTGATTCCAAATACGCACCCAGTGCAGACTTGTTCGTCGAACGGCAGCTTTATCGCAACCGTTACGTGGGCGCCTTTGGCATTGTGGGGCACCTCAACGTCATTACGATTCAAGGCAAGGGGGTCTTCACAAAATCGGGTGCCTCGAGTCCTGATACGACGTTCCGTTTTATGGCGTTTCCCGTCAGCATTGGCGCCTCGTACCGGTTTTTACAGCTCCGGTTCATTGATCCGTTCATCTCACTTTCTGCGGTGGGTGTTCCTTTTATCGAAACCCGCAATGACGACCATCCCAGTCGGCGCGGTATGTCGCGGGGTTATAACGTCACGGGCGGTCTGGCCTTTAACCTGGATTGGATTACGCGCAAAGATGCCTGGGCGCAGTACGAAGACAATAGCGTGCTGCACACCTATCTGATGGCGCAGCTCGAGTTTCTGCGCACTATTTCGGGCCCCGTCGACTTCGCCTACAACGGCACTTACATCGGCCTGATGTTCGAGTTTTAATTGGCCCGTCTTAAAATCTATCTTACCTACGACGGAACCTTTTATCATGGCTGGCAGCGCCAGCTCAACACGCCCAAGACGATCCAGGAAATTCTGGAAACCAAACTTTCGATCATGTCGAACGCACGAGTCTCGATCATGTCGTCGGGCCGCACCGACGCCGGCGTGCATGCGCGTATTCAGGTCGCGCACGCCACGGTGCCTGATACCGTGCTGCGCCTGCTCGAGAATCCCTCGCCTATTCTGGGCGAATCCAGGCTGGTGCAGGGCCTCAATAGCCTGCTTCCACGCGACATTCGCGTGCTGAGGATCGAGCAGGTGGCCCCGGATTTTCATGCGCTACGCCAAATCGATAAAAAAACTTATCTCTATTTCATTGATCCCAGCCCTGTTCAGCTGCCCGAGCTGCGCGACCATGCGTGGCACCTGCGTATGCCGCTCGACTGGAAAGCCGTCGAAAAAGCGACCAAAGCCCTGGCCGGACGCCATGATTTCAAGTCGTTTTGCGCGGCAGGGTCGAGTGTGAAGACGACCACCCGGACCCTTTTTGAGGCCTACTGGGGCACTTTCAAATGGCGTGGCATCAGCCACACCACCGAGCTGCGCGTGCTGCGGCTGACGGGCAGTGGCTTTTTGCGAGGAATGGTGCGGAGTGTTGCCGGTACCCTCGTTTTTATCGGAAATCGTCGGGCACCCCCTGAGCGGGTAGCGCAGCTGCTCGAGACCCCAAACCGGGCCGGAGTAGGGCCCACTGCCCCGGCGTGCGGGCTGTGGCTATGGGACGTTCTGTATAAAAAAACTTGAGCGGCAGGCGCCCGGCGCCGTTGACCGCTCATTTGTAGTTGACGGAACCCCTCGTATTTGCGTAAAAACTCGTCCATATGTTGAACTACGAATGTAAGGTCGAAACCAAGGGTCCCATCGTCCGCGAGCTCACGATTTCCGTGAACCCGGACTCCATTCAGGAATACATCTCCAAGCAGCTCAATAAGCTGCGCAAGACGGACAAGATCAAAGGCTTTCGCGAAGGTCATGTGCCGCTGCAGATCATCAAGCAGTATTACATGCAGGATGTGAAGTCGGATGTTTACTCCAAGGTTATCCGCGACAGCTACGTGCAGGCGCTCGAAGCCAACAAAATTTTTGCCGTCGGCATGCCCGAGATTGAAACGAAATCCGGCGCCGACCTTAAAGACGGCGAGTCATTGACGTTTACCGCCAAGATCGAAATCTTTCCAGACATCGAAGTAAAAGACATCGCCAAGGTAAAGGTCACCCGCCAGAATCCAGATGTAACCGATGCCGATATCGAAAAGAGCATCAACAACATTCGCGAGTCGCATGCGGAAGTTGTGCCCAATGAGAGCTACAGCGGTCCGGCCAAGACGGATGACATCTGCGAAATTTCTTTCAGCGGCCATGTGGGCGGCGAGGCGCTGCCTGAGTTGCAGGGCGAAAATCGCCAGATTCAGCTTGGCTCGAAGAGCTTCATGGAGGAGTTCGAAGACGCGCTCATCGGCATGAAGAAGGGTGAGACGAAGACCTTTCCAATTCCTTTTCCGGCCGAATTTTCCGAACCCAAGCTCGCAGGCAAGACCGCGGAGTTCACGGTGACGTTGCACGAGTTCAAGAAAAAGCAGCTGCCCGAGCTCGATGACGAGTTCGCCAAGCGCTTCAAGATGGAAACGTCGGCAGAGCTGCGCAAGAAGGTTGTCGAAACCCTGACAGAAGATCGCGCCCGCGAGTCGCGCGAAAAGCTCAAAGAGAGCGTACTGAACGAAATCTGCGGCATGCACAAGTTTGAAGTTCCGAGCGGGCTGATCCGCTCACAGGTCGAATATCTGATTAAAGAGAACATGGAGCATCTCAAACGTCAGGGCTTCACCGAAAAGATGATCCGCGATTATCTGGACAAGAACACGGAGTCGCTGCAGAAGCGTGCCGAAGAGCAGGTACGGACGTCGTTGATTCTCGATAAGATCGCCGAAGAGCAGAAGATCAAGATTGAAGGCAAGGATATGGAGCTGGAATACACCAAGCTGTCCGAACGCCTGAATCTGCCGCCAGAACAGGTTCGTCAGCTTTACGAAAAAGACGAAAATGCCATTCGCCAGCTGCGTTATCGAATCAAAGAAGACCGCACGATTGATTACGTGATGAGCCAGGTGAAGGTTACTGACGCGAAGTAATCACCATGGAAGAGCACACACTCGAGTTCAAAAAAGGTGAGATTTTATTCAAAGAGAATGACGCCACCAAGGATCTTTTCATCATCCAAAACGGGATCGTGAAGATCTATAAGGAATCGGGCGGCACGCGGCTGCCGATTGCCATGGTGCATGCGGGACAGTTCATTGGTGAGCTTTCTTTTTTCGACGGCAAGCCACGCTCGGCTACGGCTGAAGCGGCCACGGACATCAAGGTGATCAAGCTTGATCCTGCCAAGCTCGACAAGGAAATCAAGAAGCTGCCGAGCTGGCTGCTGGTTCTGATTCGCAGCATCGCCGATCGCATGCGTCAGGCCGACGAGCTGGTAAAGCGCAATATGATCGTCGATGCCCAGATGAATGACGAGTTCAAGCGCTGGGAGATCAAGCCGGGCAACGCGCCAGCAGAAGGCTCTGGTCTCTGATTCGGTTTTTTAATTGCGAGGTTTACTCTGCCAGCCGATCGAGCTGGTTGGTGAGCTGCGTGCGAATGCCTTCGAGCTCGGCAAATTGATAGTGCCGATTGATGATGACCGGCGCACCCAGCCTGATTTCAATCGAGTTGAAGGGCAGTGGAATATAAAGCGGCCCATACTTGCCCGGAATCTTGATTCGAAACATCGCGTGCCAGGTGGTGGGAATAATGGGCGACCCGGTTTCCTGCGCTAATATAAAGCAGCCAGCTTTGCATTTTCGTTCAGGGCCACGGCTTCCGTCGGCTGGCATCGTTACTGCGGTTCCTGCTTTAAGCTGCTCGAGTAGCGTCACCAAGGCGTGGCGCCCGCCGCCCTCGAGTGAGCCCTTGGCCACACGCAGCCCCATCCATTCCGAAAGTCGGGTTAGCCGATCGGTCTTGGCTTGCGGGGTCATGAGAATGGGCATCCGGCGGGTGCCGAAGTAATAAAGCAGAAATACAATATGCTGAAACCAAAAGGTATACACCGCCGGGCGGCGTTCGCGCAGCGTGACGATGGATTCTTCACTGGCTGACGTCACGCGGATGCGTGAGGTCAGCGCTACAAAAGAGAGGTAGAGATACGACAGTATGACAAGCACCTGGATAGGATAACATTGTGCGGGTTAACGCGATGGGAAAAGCCTGATGACGCGACGCATTGCCTTAGCAAGGGCATCCGACTCTCTCCGAGTCTCTCCGAGTCTCAATGACGAAGCCTTCGGACTATTCTAGGCTAGGGTTATGGCAAGAGTCTCGGTCATCACCGCGCTGTATAATCACGAACACTTTATAGCTGCTGCTATCGAGTCGGTGCTGGCTCAGACTTATGGCGATTTTGAGCACCTGATCTGGGACGATGGCTCGACGGACTGGAGTCTGCAGATTGCCCGGAAGTATGCGGAGAAACACCCGGACAAAATCAAGATCTTCACCCATCCCCAGGGCGTCAATCGTGGACAGGAGCGTACGCGCAATGCCGCGCTGGAAGTGGCCACGGGCGAGCTGATCTGTCTGCTCGACTCTGATGATATTTATTATCCGCGCAAGCTTGAGCTGCTCGTGCCCTGCTTCGAAGATCATCGCGTGGGGCTGGCCTATGGGCAGGCTGATTTTTTACGCGAAGCGGGCGCCCAGGCCCTGCCCCTGGCGTCGCTGCATCGCCCGGCTGGTCGCGTTTTTGGCGACCTCGTCGCCGACAACTTCATCTGCGCTGGAGCCACCCTTTTTCGGCGTCAATGCGTCGAGCGCGGGCTGCGCTTTGACCCGGTATTTAAAACCATAGGCGAGTATCCGCTTTGGCTCAAAATTGCCCGCGACTGGGAGCTGGCAGCAGTGCCCGAGGTCGTAGCAGCGTGGCGAAACCACGGCGGCAATCTGGGCACCAAGCTTGCGCTTAAGGGCAAGGCGGAGCTAGTCGAGCTGTGCCAACGCTTGCTGACTGACGAAGCTTATTCCGAACACCGCGCTGCGATTGGCTGCGCGCTGGCGCGCCGACGCTACGACTACGCCAGTGAGCTTTATCAGGCCATGCAGCTGGTGGAGGTGCGGCGCGTTTGCTGGGAGACGGTTTGGGATTCGGAGGCTGGCCTTGCTCTTCGCCTAAAGGCTGCCGGATTGGCGATGATTACGCTATTCGGGGCGGCGGTTAATGGGGTTTTGGCTCGGCTAAAGCGCAGTTTTTGGGTTTGGCGACACCGGTAGCGGAATGCTTGGGGCAGGTGTCAGAAGACCTGAGGCAAGTTCACGCACGCACGCCCCATGCGTACAAACTAAAATGGCAATCCCAGCTCAACATAAACTTTCAGGCCCTCGCCGCCCTCCGCAACATCAACGCGGCCCAATACATTGGGCCGCACATAGGCCCGAAATCCCAGACCGCCGCTAACTTTGGCGTAATGAAACATCTCGGCTGCGTCGTGATAAACCTGGCCTACGGCCACGAAGGGGTCAAGGCGCCAGTCGGCGACGACTCCGTAAATGTGAGTCGAAAAAAGTACGATGCGTTGCTCGAGCTCGATTTCCCAGGCTCCCTTGTCGATGAAGCGGTCTTCGGTAAAGCCGCGCAGGCGAAAGGAGCCGCCCAGCGAGCTCTGATCATAAAATGGAATATTTGCCCCGGGCGTGTAGCTCCAGAAGGCGCGCGCGCCCCCATTGAGAAACGAGAACTCTTCCCAAAGATATTTCGTTTCAAACTGCAGGCGGCCAAAAGTGCTGGCACCCTGCAAGCCCTGGTTCAAACCCGCGAGCAGCTCGGTGGCCACGCCGGAGTTCGAGTATTCGCGGTCGGGGCGGGTGTCGTAGCGCAGGCTCAGGCCTTCGAAAAGCGTGGTTGCTCCACCCAGGCCGGGCGTGCCTGGAAACACGTCGGTTGTCAGCGGCAGGAAATCGACATTCTTGCGCTCGACCAGATCGCGGAACAACGATACTCGCCCGCCCACGTTGAAGTAGGGGGTGAGGTTGTAGCCGAGACGTGCATTCAGGTCGCCACCCACGCGGGTGTAGCTCGTCTCGCTGCCAGCGTTGGTTTGCGGTCCAACGCCAAAGAATCTGTAAAAGATGCTGCGCCGGGCATGAAAGGAAGCTTCCTTTGAAAACTTGCCCGCACCCTGGGGCCGCTTGCCATACTCGAGCGTGATGTTGCGATTGACGTTCGAGCTGATGCTGGGAATGGCGGTGAAAGTTTCGTCTTCGGCCGGATAGTAGTAGAGGCGATAAGTCGCGGTAAAGCGGATGATCCGGTTCCACGAAATGCTGGGCGCCATGATGGCGTCGGTGTGTTGCGATTTTCCTTCGACCACCAGAAACACGGGCATGAAGCCGTAGGTGCTGCCTTCGTTAGGGACCGTGGAATAGATGGGCAGCGGAATGATTTTTGTCGTGGTCGTGCGCAGCTGCTCACTTAGGTTTTCTGAGCTCGCTGGCCCGACGGGTGGAAGGGCGTCGGCGGACGCGTTCGTAAAGCTTACGAGCAAGAGCAATGTGGAAAGCGCAATGAGAGTTCGGAGTTGGTTCACGATACCAAGTTTTATCAGGCAGCGTTCTGAACGGCAAGAATTCGAGGATGATCTTCTTCAAGATCGCGACACAACGCCTGGACTAACTCAGAGCGAAACCCCCAAGACACTGCAAGCTGGTCGGCCTCGAGATCGTTTTTAAGCTCATCGGCATGGGGGGGCGTGGGCACGCACAGGTGAGCCAGCTCATGGGCCAGTATGCCTACGGCCTCTTCCCGTGGACGTTCCAGCAGGCGCTCATCGAGCTGTAGAATGTTGGCACCGGCAGGCAGCGCGGCAGTCAGGCGTACGACCCGACCAAAATAAACGGGTGGCAGCACGAGCAGGGGGCGAGCCGAGCCCAATAGTTTTTGGAGCGCCACGCCAGGCATGCGTGCGAGCAGATCGGCGAAAAGCTCAACCCAGGGTGGATTTTCTTTCAGCCAGGCGTGGGGGGCAGCATTTGCCCAGTGGCGAATGAGGGCTTCTGTTGCAGACTCGGACATGTCTACTTATCGGCAAATCCAAAGCCCGCCTGAACTGCGGCATGCTACCATTTTGGCATGAAGAAAAAGTGGCTGGTACTGGGGTGTTTCGCGTTGGCGGCGGGACTGAGTCAGTTTTTATGGCTGAGCTTCGCCCCGCTGGTCTCGTTTATCGAGAAGACCTATGGAGTCTCGGAAGATCGCGCCGGACTGCTGCTGATGGTGTTTCCGCTGACCTATATTCTGATCTCGATTCCGGCTGGCTCGCTGATTGACCGGCGTGGCTACCGCTTTGGTATTGGCCTGGGCTTGCTGCTCATGGCGGGCTTTGCGTGCGTCAGAGTATTTGCTCCTGGATTTGGGTGGCTTTTGGCCGCGCAGGCGGGCATCTCGCTGGGCCAGCCGCTGGTCGTGAATGGCATCACCAAGCTGGTACTGGATTGGTTTGGCAAAGAAGAAGAGGCGATTGCCACAGGAATTGGTACAGTTGGGATGTTTGTCGGAATGGCCGCAGGTATGGTGGCCACACCCACGCTGGTGCAGTGGTGCGGCTTTCAAATGACGATGGTGATCTTTGCGGCGATCTCACTGGCGGTCACTGCCTTGTTTTTTCTTGTCGTGCATCCTAATCCGTCCAATCCAGCGCACGTCAACAAGATCGCCGAGCCGGCGCAGCTTCCGCTGCTGCAGCAGCTTGGCGCGCTTTGCTCGGACCCCTCCTTGGCGCTCATCTTCACGTTGGCGTTTTTGGGCATGGGCTTTTTCAACGGCCTCACAACCTGGCTTGAGCCCATTTTGGCGCAGAACGGAATTGACGCGGTAAACGCGGGCATCGTGGGCGGCTGTCTGATCGTGGGTGGAATTTTTGGAGCTGCGGTGATTCCCGGGTTTTCTGATCGAATGCATCGTCGCAAGCCATTCTTAATCGGCAGCACCGTGGCGGCTCTGGCCGCCATCTATCCCTTGACCAGGAGCGCAAATCTATCCGCGGTGATCGGGCTTGCCACTGCGCTTGGGTTTTTCTTTCTGCCCGCCTACTCGCTCATGCTGCAAATCTGCGCCGAGCTTGCAGGCCCCGATAAAGCAGGTGCCGCCACTGGCATTCTGATGCTCGCAGGCAACGTCGGTGGCGTGGCCATCATTATTTCGATGCAATGGGTTAAGAGCGCGCAAACCGGATTTCTTCCCGCGGTTCATCTGCTGGCGATAGTGCTTTGCGTTACCGCATTACTAGCCAATTTCCTGCGCGAGACTCATCCGTCACTCCGTGCGCCCCTAAACAAATAAGTAGTACCGCCGAGCGGTGTCGCTTAAACTGGGGCAAGCGCGAATGAGTAACCATTAAAATTTCGGGGGAATGATGAACAGCCATTCAAGGAAGAATGCCGTTGCGGTGCTGCTGATTTTACTGAGCACCTCGGCGCAGGCACTTGCACCTGCGCGGCCGCAACCGAAACCGGTGCAGCCTCCCAACGACAAAAGCTGGGTTGCCGTGCATGTGTTCGACTCTGTTTATCCGATGACCGGCGAGCAGACGTTTCCAGAAACGGAAGCTTCGATTGAAATCATCAATCAGCTTTTTCAGAAACGAAAAGCGTTTCGCGGTCTGGCGCGCACCTTGGGCTTTAACGTGGGCAAGCTGGGCGAACGCACCGACATGGGTCACTACCTGATCTGGATTCATCTCTCAGATGACTTCATCAGTCATCATCCCGAAATCGACAAGCAGGTTGATCCTTATATGTTCGCCTTTGCTGGCCGCAAAACCGACATTTTCACCGCCTGGTCGGGCAGCGTGAATATCTCGGCGTTTCTTACGAAGGGCGTGCGCGGGCTGGCCGAGCCCATCCGCGATGCCAACGGCAAGCTGCAGGGTAACTATCAAAACTTCGTCAAAGACATCGTGCCCCTGGGTGATGCCGATTACGAGGGCGGCTGGTATATGAATACCGACCAGGCTGAAAAAATTCTGACCTCGTTCCACAGCTATAAAGGAACGACAGAGGGATATTCGTTCATGCGCACGGGCGCCGAGCGTCCTAACCTTCCCTATGACCCGGCCAACGCGCAGCTCGTGAACGGCTACAACTGCGGTGACTTTGTTTTTTACGCGCTCAATACCGCGGGTATCGTTCCCAAAGAAGTATCAGAGTCGCTCAAGATCAGCTTCTGGTATCCGAAAATCTATTTTGATCGCGCGCTGCCGCTGATGGGAGTGGGCCAGAAGGCCGCCAACTGGCTGGGTCAG
The DNA here is from genome assembly GCA_038231515.1 of candidate division WWE3 bacterium. Taxonomy (GTDB): domain Bacteria; phylum Bdellovibrionota; class UBA1018; order UBA1018; family UBA923; genus JACQAX01. The sequence continues at coordinate 35,821 of JBBRLF010000001.1, read as the reverse complement.
CATCCCGATCAGACGAGCTTGCCCGACTCCACCATGATCGGTATGGCCTGGCCCGAGCTGCTGTTTGGCACCCGGGGCCTGGAGCTGTTCGACAAGCGCAAGATGGTCGAAGAGATCTGGCAGTACCACTATCCGCTTACCTCGGGCCGCATCTGGGATCAGGCGCATGCCATTGCGTGGCTCAAGACGCATGCGGAGTTCCGCTCGAAGGGGATCTACACCGAGATCTATCAGGCGGTTAAAAACGATATTCCGATTGTCTCGCCGGTGCGCACGGTGCCCGAAACCAAGAGCAACCATTTCGTGAAATCAAATGAGTTTGCGCGTATGACCCAGAGTGGAAATCGGTTTCAGGGGCGCAAGTACAAAGATGCCGACCTGGTGGGAATGCCGGGCAAGGATTTTCGCTACTTCTACGAAACGCTCAAGTCCCAGTAACCTTTGACCAGGCCGCCAGAAAGGTGGCAATAAACTCGTCGTCGGCTGCGGTGGTCGCTTGGGGCCAGGGTACGCCCAGCGCCTTGAGCGTCAGCCACAGCTGCCCGCTTTGTCCGATATTCCAAAGGCCTTGCGCGTCCAGCGCGGTGCCCGTGGCGCACTTGGGCGGCATGAGATGATTGATGCCACCATTGAAGTCGCTCCCAATCTGGGTTGAGGCAGCGCCAATGTGCTGCGCTACTATCGCGAACTGCGCTGCCAGCTCGTGAATTCCGTCGGCACAGCTTGCGGGGGTGCCTTCGAGCATTTCTTCGCTGGGCATCAGGCCCACGATTCCAGAAGTTTTTTTAACCTGCTCAAGCTGCGCCTCGGTAATGCCGCGCTCGGAGTGCAGGTATTTGCGCAACACCGTGTGCGTGTACAGCAGGGGCTGATGCCCCGCGAGCAGGGGTAGTAGTCCCGCCTGCGCTTTATCCGAGGCATGCGCCAGATCGAGCCACACTTTCCGTTTGATGAGCCGGCGCGCAAGGTCGGCTCCATCGGCGGTCAGCCCATTGCGATTGAGTTTGGCGTCGTACTCGTCCACGGTCGGCGAAAACATCTGCAGAAACCACGAAATCGGCGACATGATAAAGCCGCGAAACGAGCGAAAAAATGCGGCCCCACCCAGATGATCGTCGGTCAGGTGCAGAAAGGTGACAATGCGCAGGCCCTGCTCGTCGACAAATTCGCGCAGGTCTTCTTCAGTCTCAAGAATGCCCGAGGCTCCTTCGAGCGCCAGCACCAGTACTCCTTTTCCATTGGCGCGCGCGCGCCGGGCTTCAAGCGGGCTGGTGGCGATGATCCAGTGGGGATGGGTTTTGACGAACGCGTGGGCCCGTGCGAGCTGCCGACGAATCGAGTCGCGCCGTCCGTTGGACGCGATGGGATGGGCGTAGAGCGAAACAACGACGAGTCCCAGGTTGGATTTTTCCAGCGATTCGATATTGATCTGGGAATAGAGATTCGCGCGCCAGTCGGTGGCCCGCAGCTCGCCTTCGAACTTGCCGTGAAACAGCGTGCCCAGGCCGTCATCCATGAACGGGTGGGCATGCAGATCGATGAAGGCTGCCGTGGCTGTCGACGCCAGCAGCATTCCGAAGGCAATAAGCGCGGGTTGTAGATGTCGGGGACTCATTCGGTGCCTAGTTCTCCCCAGAGGCCTCGTTCGTCTGCGAAGCTCAGGGCGCCCGCGTTTGCTGGGCTGGCCAGGGACTCCACGATTTGAAGTACGCGGCTGCGGTCGACACGGTAGCTGCAGTGGTGACAGTCGCGGATGGTGGCCCATTTGAACATCCAGCCCAGGAAGGAAACGGCTGCGACGATCTTGTCGCCGATTGTCGGACCGGCTTTCGCAGGTGGCGCGCCGTAAACCAGCAGATGGCCGAAGAGCGATTCCAACATGCCCCAGCGTGGGATGCAGGTGCCAGGAAGTTTGCTGACGTCTTTTAGCTTTTGGCAGACGATCGGAAAAACGGCGCGGGCCTGCGGCATGGTGAGCTGGCCGTGGCCGTCGACGTCGAAGCGCTTGAAGAGTGACTCGATATAGCTCAGCAGAGTGACAAAGTTTTCGCCTTCGAACTCGCTGATCGGCTCTTCGCTGTAGACGCCGTGGCGTGCGGCGGTTTCAAGATTGATCTTGAAGTCTTTTTGGCCTGCCGGGGTCAGCTGTTCGAAAGCCGCAACCAGCGCCGGCATGGCCTTGCCCAGATATTGGCGCATCAACGCGGTGTCAAAGAATCGGTCTCGAAAGCACTGCGCGGCGATGTTGTTGCGGCCATAGACGTCGCTGCCGCTGTGCGGGCACAGCGCAAGGGCGTCGGCAAAGCTTTGGCGGGCCAGCGCTTTGCTCGAGCCCAGAAAGCCCACGTACTCCAGGCCTTCGTAAAGGTCGTAGAAGCCGTCGCCGTTGGCGACTGACGTAAACGTATTGGCCTCCAGAAAGCGCTGCTGGGCCAGAGCGGCGTCAGGCTGATCTTGCGGCCCGAAGCGCATGTCGGTGATTACGTCGTGTACATCGACCACTAGTCGCTGCATCTCGGGCTCGGTAACCTGCATGCCAGCGTTGGCGCGCGCCTGGTCTTCGGCATACCCTTCGAGAAAGGCCTTGTTCATGATGAAGTAGAGATTCTTCTTCGACAGGTCGTTAAACGAGTATCGAAGCGCACGCGCGTCATCGTAAAGAAAAGTGAAGCTCGGGTCTTGATTTAGAAAAAGCGGACGAAAAGCCTGTAGCAACGCCACATCGTCCTCAGAGCCCTTGGTCTCTTTGAGTTTATTCAGCAGCAGCTCGCGCTCAAAACCAATTCCGCGCAGGGCGGCCTCGTCCTGGCCCAGGTCGACAAAAGCTTGCTCGAAAATGCGCTGATTGCGTACCCAGCGGCTCAGGCGAGCGCGCGTGAGGTCAATCGTGACCGCCGAAAAACCATTGGACTTGCGGCCGGTAGCACCGAAATTTGCGCCGCCCGCAAGTCTGCGAATGGCGGGTCGCAGAAAGGCTTCGAGCGTGGTGACGCGCATGGTGGGCGAGGTGCCGTGCTTGGCGGCAAGTGCATAGACGGCATCAAGCAGATGATCAAAATCAAGAAAGTTAATCTCACTCGGAGTGCGGCTGGCGGCCGAGACGCGAAGCTGGACCAGGGCAGCGTCCGCAAGCGTGTTGAGACGTTCCAGAGGTGCGCCTGAGTAAATGTCGGGCGCCTGTTTGGTGTAATGATAAAGACGCAGGCCCAGCGCGGCCCAGATTCCAGTGGCGCCCAGCAGCGTGTTCCACTGCGGACCCGCGATTGAATCGAAGGGCTCGCTGACGGCCACGCTTTTGAAGCCGCCCAGCACCGGAATTGCGTCGCGCATATCTGCGATGAGGCTGGGGTTATTGACGAAGCCTGCGAGTTTACTTACCAGAGCGTCAAGCGAGGCGAGGGGATAGATCGCGGTGCCGCCCGAGCCGATTGCACCGGCAAGGCTGCTGAGCGCCGTCTGAAGTGTGGTGGCCAGCTCGTCGACCCGCTCGTTACTCCACGTTTCGAGCTGGGTCAGATCGAGTGGAAGATAACGGCGCAGCAGATAAGACTGAGCTTCGGCGGCGGCCAAAAATCTGCGCAGATGTGCGAGGTCGGTTGGAGTCACACGTGTGCTGTCGCCACCGAAAAGTGTTGCCTTAATGGCCAGCGCATCCGGCACCAGGCCCACGAGCTCGGCCTTGTGCGCGAAGTTTTCTGGAAGGGCGTTGAGCAAGAGTAGCACCTCTGAGGCCAGCACGGCGCCTGGCTCGGGCGTAGCGGTTGGCTGGCGTGCCTGTAGCGCGCGGTCAAGCACGGAGGCTCCGCCGTTGAGTAAGGTCCACCAGTAGGTCAGCTGGCCAGGCGTAACCGAGCCATCAAGCGGGGTCGCTGGCCGGTGACGAGACTGCAGATAAAGGCGCGCCGTCGCGACGGCTTGTTCCAGCAAGGGTTGCCATTCAGTGGCCGCCAGGCCGTCGTAGGGCGGGCCAAGCAGCACGGCCCGCGCACCACGAGCCTCGGCAATGGTGTCTTCCACTGACTTCGTGAATGAATCGATCAGAAAAAGCGGAGCCGTAGCCTGAGTCAGCGCCGAAAAGTTTGCGAACTTTTCAGCCGAGGCACCGGCACGAAGCGCGGTCAGGGCAGCAATGGCGGGCCCGGCTGCGGCGTCGTACTCGGCAATCCAGGCGTTAAACTGCGTGTCGGTGGCGCGCTCGAGGTCATCCTTGGCCAGAACCTGGTAGAGTGCCAGGGCCGGCGCGTGAATCTGGTCGATGAAGGTCTTGATGGCGGCAGCGCGATTCAAATCCAGCTCATAGATAGCGCCGCCCAGAATGGCCTGCTTTGCGAGCAGCACCTTGGCTACGATGTCGGCGAGCTGGGCGGTTGAAGCGGCTACCGTGGCATCGGGATCGGGATGGCCTTTAAGATCTTTGAGAGTGGCAATCAGCTGCTGCACTTTTTCGGCGGGCACGATGCCGCCCGGGTGATTGACACCAACGTCTTTGAGATTGTCCACGCCGCGGCTCGCGATTCTGGCCAGCGCCTCAAATCCCTTTGTCGTAAACCAGTCGGCGCCCTGGCTGGCGTTTTGATTTTCGAAGTACAAAAATGTGCCGAAGAGCTTGGTGGCGATCGCGAGCGTTGAGCGCCATTCTGACTGCGCAACGGCATCGGCCGTGCCGCCCGCCACGATCGACTTCAGCACACGCAGTGCGGGCATCTCGGCGCGCAGCCAGGTAATGGCATTACCCGGCGAGTTGGCGCCAACGTAGGTTTTTTCAAACTCAACCAGAAACGCCGTCGCATCGTCAAAGGAAAGGCTGCCGCCTCTTTGAGATATGAAACCGCCCAGCTCCTCTCCAAACGAGGCCAGACCGGCGAGCAGCGGCTGGAGTTCGCCTTCGGGCAGAGCGCCCAGGTGCGCCGGATTCATCGGCAGTAGTTTTTTGAGCGCAAGCGAGTTGGCTTTCAAAATATTAAGCAGCTCAACGGTCTGGTCCAGCTGGGCGGGCGTAATGTTTTCGCTATCGCCACCGACGACTGCGACTTTCAGCTTCATCGCCTGCACGCGAAGCGCGTCGCTGACGCGGTCGCCCTCCTTCAAAAAACGATTGAGAAATAAAACCAGATCCCGGCCCGCAATCAGATCGGGCTGACTGCCGCGCACCAACGTCTTGAACTCGACGAGCGCCGAAATGCCGCAGTCCCACATGCCGGCAATCTTGGCATCGTCTTGCTGCTGGCCGGTGAAGAAGTCTCGGGCGGTCTGTGGAATTTCCTGAACGCATTGGCTTTGAAACCCGCCAATCGTTCCACCCAGAGCCAGCGCTGGCGGCGGCGAGTTGCCAAACAGGCAGCCCGCGCTCGACACGGCCAATGACAGGACGCTAACCACTAAACCCAGCGTGCTTTTAGAAGAAATAGCTCACCTTCCCTCGAATTCGGTCATCGGCCCGATTGAGATACGTAAAATCAGCGCCACCATTGGTGGCTTGTTCGCCGGCGTTGCCCAAGGCATCGCCACCCAGGCCCACATCCCAGTGCTCGTCGAACTTGTAGGTCAGGTCAAGCGACAGCAGCACGCCGCTTACCGTGAACTCATAAACGGATTTGGTTGCGAGCTCGAAGCTCTTCGTGCCCCGGTTCAGCAGCGGGATGCGGGTGCGCAGGCTGGCGGCGCTGCGAAACGGGTAGCGTGATTCAAAAATTGAACGTGTGGGCGACGACAGCGGCCCCTGGTCGGGGCTGGCGCCGCCCGCGCTAAAAATGTAGCTCATGCTGAAATGCGAAGCCTGCACGCCCTGGCCAAACGCTTCGAAGTCAACCGCGGTGCTGGCCATAAGGGCGGGCGTGATCGTTTCGCGGGTCCAGAAGCCCGGCGTCGAGTCGGGCTCGGGGTGCTCGCCCATGACCGAAACCCACGCACTCCAGCGCTTGCCCGTGTAGCCACCTTCGAGCGCAGCCACGTGGTGGTAGACGATGCGCGGGTGCAGCGTGATCTCGATGTCCTGATTGGCCACGTAAAGATAGCCTTCGTACGCCAGCATGATGCGATTCACCGGCTCGTAGGCGTAAGAAGCCTTGCTCCAGGCGCCCTGCCTGCCGCCGATGCGCACCAGAGCCGAGACGCTGGGATTAAATACAATGTCGCTGATCGGTGGCGTATCCAGCGCGTATTTCGCTGGCAGCGAGGTGCCAAAAAGTGCGATCTGGCGTGGCGGCAGCGCCACGAAGCGATTCGACGAGGTGAATACGCCATCGTTAAGATTGGGCTGCGCGCCCAGCTCGGGAATATAAATGGGTGAGGCAAAAACACTGGCCTGCACATTGGCCGTTTCCTTTGAGAAGAAAAAGCCGGTTAGCCCGACGGCGTCCGGGTTCAGGTAGTTCCAACGAAACCGCGGCTGCCACAGCCCGAGCTGCCAGTAAGTGTCGAGCGTGCTCCAGTCTTCGAGCTTGCGGCCAAAAAGCGCGCGCACCGGTGTGGTGTCGCCATTCAGGCCGCCGTAAGCTTCGCGTACGTTCAGATAGCGTGCGGTCGTGTCGTGGACGTTGAGGTAGCCTTCGGCATCGCCGTAAGTTTCCCAGCGCTCGCTTTTGCTCGAGGCTTTTCCGCCGAGCATCAGTGCAGGGTACTGGTTGCCCGCATTTACGCGATAAGTTTCATTGTAGAGGGAAAGACTAAGCGAGTTCGGTGAGCTCGGTTTTGGCTGCACGTTATCGAGCAAAGCGACCGATTCGTTGGCAAACGTGCCATCAGTGGCAAACGTTACGCACAAAAAAAACGAGACGACGAAAAACAGTTGTTTCGCTGGGAAAAGAGGCCTCGAATGGCAATGGTGCATTAGTTTAAGCCTAGCCAAGCGGGCGACAGATAGCTAGCTGGATTCCTTGTTAGGACTGCGGAGTCACGCTCTGCGTTAGCGGTTGAGGTAACCCCAAAAACTTTATATACAGAGTGGGTTCCTCACGTTTCAATAATAACCGTGAATACGGTAATGATGGGAATCCTGCTTTCAGCATTAATATCGGTGAGCGCGCCGCGCGTTGCTTTTTCGGCGCCCTGCGCAACCCAGTTGCGGTTTCTGCGCAGCGCTTTGAAAGAAACGATTCAGACTGATCGCGACTGGGCGACGAAATGGAGTCTGGGGTGGGCTTCACTTGCGGCGGTGCAGCTGGGCGCAAGCGCGTTCGTGACTTCGCAAGATAAACGCAAAGACCTTTATGTGGGCGCCGTAGGATCAGCAGCCGGTCTATTGCCAACGTTTATCGTGAGGCCACGCTCGCTGTCCTACGAAGATCTTGCAGCGCGTACCGACGATTCCTGTGATTCGCTGGCGGCCACCGAAGCCGCCCTCGAAAGCACGGCAGCTGACGAACGGTTGCGGCACGGTTGGCTGGCGCGTGCCGGTGGCGTGCTATTCAGTACGGGACTGGGATTGTTTCTGGGTTTGAACTATCACCACTGGGTGCCGGCTGGCGTGACGATTGGCTTTGGGCTTGTGGCCACTGAGCTCATGATTCGCACGGGGTCAGACCATGCGAGCGAATCCCTGCGGCGTTATCACGATGGTGATCTTACCTCGAGAAGTAGTGGCGGTGGCTGGCCGCGTGTCACGTTGATGCTGAATCCGAAGGCGGTAGGTCTTGGATTTTTGCTGCCGTTCTAGGCACTGTTTAATAACTAGTCGTGCATTCCGTCGATGACCCAGTTGCTGACGAGTTCTTTTTCGTCAGTCGTAAGTTCGGCGGGCAGCGGCGGCATCACCATCTCGTTGTCGATCGTACTGAGCGTCGTAAAAAGCAGCGCGCCCGACAAGGGACGAACACTTTGGAGGGAACTCAGGTCGACTTTTCCCTTGGGATTTTCACCCGTATGGCAGGCGAGACATTTGGGAATAAGTACTCGCTCGGCCAGCACGCTCCAACGCACCGGATGTCCGGGCAAGTTGGGCACAGGATCTGGAATGGGTTCCTCGACCGGCGCCTGCTCGGGAGCGCCAGCGTCGAGCCACATGCGCAGAAGTCTGCCCTCGGCTCGACTGAGACTTGAGCTTTTAGGCATGCTTTTTTTGACAAAAACCGCGTTGCGAATCGCATCGGCGTTGGACTTCACCGCCGCGTAGGTACCCAGGTAAGGTTGCTGTCTGCCGCCATGGCAGCTCAGGCAGCGATTGTTGAGAATCTTTTTCTGGATGTGACTGAAGCCCGAGGTGTTGTCGAGTAGCCCCGTACTGGCATCGACCCCGCTGGTCTGGGTACTGGCGGCGTCTGAGTTTTTATCGTGGCGAAAGGCGCAGCCGCTCACCAGCGACATGAAACAAAAGATGCCGATGAACTTATTCATTCGCCAGTCTCGGAGTACCCGGCTTCAAGTTGAAGTTCAGATGAACGCTGACTCGGTCTTCCACTTTGAGGCCCAGAAACGATGGCACCTTGACGTTATAATCTTTGAGACTCAGGAAAAAATCGCCCTGCACATGAACGACGTCGGTTCCGCGCACTTTTTCAAGTTTGACGGGCAACACGATTTCTCTGGTTACACCGTGCATCTGCCAGAGGCCCTTGAGTTCAACTGCGAGAGGGGTTTCCGAGAGAGGTTCGGTGGTGGCTGCGGCCGAGCTGAATTTGAAAGTGATGTTCGGAAACTTGTCGGCTTCAAAGGCATTGCGCATGTGCTTGTTGCGCAGCCCATTCCAAGTATCCATGGCCGCGAGTGGTACGCTGAATTCGGCGGCGCTTACTTCAAAGGGCTCGCTCTGAATTTTAGCCGAAGCGTCGGCGGTTGCGGCGCTGGCAAATCCCTGATGCCGGCCCAGCGAGAATCCAACGTCAAAGCGAATGCCGCAAACGTCGGGACTTTCGCACTTGCCGTTTCTGTCCGGAGCCAAACTGTCTTTTTGGATGACGTATTGAACAGTGCCGGCGTGGGCGGAACTCAAGCTCAGGAACGTGGACAGGACGATTGCGGTTAAATTCATGAATACGTCTATGACATAGCGCGGCTATAATGACACTGAAGAAAGGAGCCTTTTTGTGTAACAAAAGCAAAAACGCGGCTCTGAGAGGTGTCCCAGAGCCGCGCTTCAAATTCAGAGTCTCGAAAAAAGTGAATTACTTTTCTGTCGGAGTTGCTGACGGAGCTTAAGCTTTATCTTCGTTGCTGCAGCCGGAATCGCACTTGCCGCCCTTGGCGCAATCGCAGTGCTTGCACTTGCAAGACTTGGGGTGGCCAGCTTTACACTCGATCTGACACTTCTTGGTGCAGGTGCACTTGGCAGGGCTACCGGCCATGGCAATCGGGCTCGCCAGAGCCACCATCGCCGCTAGAATCAATGGAAAACGCATGGATAGATCCTCCCTTTTATAAGGATACGCTGTTACCTGCTACTTTGTGACAAAAGCTTCGCACGGGCTCTGTCACAAATGCTAAGGGTTGAGCGTAACCACTAGTGGATGGGTCAATGGATAACTTATCTGACGAGGAGCTGATGGCTCTTTACCAGCAAGACGACGAGCCGGCTTTTGCCCAGCTGTACGCGCGGCACTCGAGCCGGGTTTATGGCTTTCTGGTGAACAGCCTGAGGGACAAGGCAATGGCGGATGACGTTTTTCAAGCCACCTTCATGAAGCTGCATAAAAGTCGCTTGAGCTACGATACGACCTTTCCGTTTATTCCCTGGCTCTTCACGGTCACGCGCGGCGTGATGGTTGATCACCTGCGTAAAGCCGGGCGTATTCGTGAGAAGCTAGATACCGAGGCCGTGGACGGCGCCGTAGCCCCCGAACACGAACCTGAGCAGTCGAGTGAAATGCCCAGCCTGGCCGGACTTCAGCCAGCGCAGCGCAAGGCCATCGAGCTGCGTTACGGGCAGGATCTTTCGTTTGAAGAAATCGCCAAAAAGCTTGAGACCTCACCCATGAATGCGCGGCAGCTCGTGAGCCGTGCCGTAAAGAAGTTGAGGGCCGTATTATGAGCAAGAAACAAAGCGTCCAGGACTGGGCCCGGGATTTTGAATGCTTCGCGTCTGTCGAAGAGCGCGTTCCACCATTGCACGTTTCGGCGAAGGTCTTCGACGCCGTTCACCATGATCTTAACCCCGAGGCTTCGTGGGTATTTGCCAAGCTTGGGCTTATTCAGCTGCTGGTTGGCGCGTTGGTGCTTGCGATGTGCCCGCAGTTTGGAATTTCCATTTTTCCTGGCATGGGTTTAATGACGCTTTTCATGCGCTATGGCGAAACCGCCTGCATGCTGGGCTGCGGCTCGGTATTTCTGGGCGCCAGCAGCCTGCTAGGCAGTCTGATTCTCAGACCAGGTGAGATTCGGGTCATTCGGCGTTCAAGACTTTTGCAGCTGGGCGTGATGGCCACCTTATCGAGCGGTGTTTTTGCCTGCCTGGGTGGCGAGATGATGGTCACGCTGGGCGTAGCCTGGGTGGCGGGCTCGCTCCTGGGTGGGTTGGGCAGCCTGGAGCTGGGTTGGCTGGTACGTTCGCGACTTCGGCGCGGCATTCGATAAATTCTGCTGTATCTCAACCTGGGCGCTCTTAAGTTTCAGGCGCTCGACCCTGCCGATGTGCAATGCTTTGCCGACGGTTCGAAAGGCTAGAAGTCGTGGAAATACCCGGCTTTTCTGGTTTCTGTAAAACCAGGTTCGTAGCGTGATATAATTCAAGCATCAAATTCCGGGGGGATTCCATGACCAAACTTCTGTCGTTTTCAACGATGATCATTTGCGCGCTGCTGGCGCCGGGCCTGGCGCAGGCGAAAGTGCCCGCGGTTTGCGAGACGGCGGATTCCGACGAGGCCAATCACTACGAGACCCTGCCCAATTATGGCCAGATGGCCAAGGTCATTCCCAAAATCAGCTATCGCGCCACCTCGGCCCTGACCTGCTATACGTACTCGGTGGATTGCCCTGACTACAATCCTACGACTCGCGGCAAGGAGTGCACGATGACGACTCCGAAGGCAGGGGTTTTTCCGGTCGGTACAGAGGTGCAGATGCCGGTACCCGGTACTTTTCAAAAGCTGTCCACCGTGGGTGCCACCTTTATCTTCGTCGAAACAGGAATCAAAGACTGCAATTTGATCAAGATTGGCGATTCGGATTCCTTGCAGCCCATGCGGGCCGACGTGCCCGTCGAGTTCACGCAAGGTAACTTGAAGAAGACGGCAGCGCGCTATTCGCTCAGACAGCAGAATTGTATTCTCTATTCCCATTACAAGGGTCGAGGCGTGAGGGCGAAGGGCATTGAAGAATTCCACAAAGAAGTCGGTTCCCAGAAAGCGCATTAACAGGTCGGCTTTAACTCGCCACACGAGGACTTCTCGCAATCGCGTGGTATGCTGAGCGGCATGGGATTCACGCGCAAACCGATTTTCTGGATGCTCAACGCATTGTTTTTTCTCGCCTGCGTTTTTTACGCCTGGAAAAATTTCGACCGCGCCTTTCCGTTTATCAATCTTGATATCAAGATGGACCGCAAAGCCGCACTGAGCAAGACCTCCGAGTTTGCCCTTCAGCGGGGCTTATCTCCCCAGGCGGGTTATCAGCAGGCGGTGGCTTTTCAGGTCGATTCGCCAACGCAAAACTTCATCGAACTCGAAGCGGGCGGTCCCCGGGCTTTGAAAGAGGTGCTCAAGGCCGGCATCTACTCGCCATACACGTGGGAGGTGCGGCACTTTGCTCAGGGCGTGGTCAATGAGTCGCGAGTGCGGTTTACCCCCGAGGGTCGCTTCTATGGCCTTGCAGAAAAAATATCCGAAGACGACCCGGGCGCAGCTCTAAGTGCCACCCAGGCCCGCGCACTGGCCGAAAAAGAGGCTCGCGGTTTTTGGGGCGTTGACCTCAAGCCTTATCACCTGATTGAGCAGTCGGCCGAAACGCGTAAGAACGGCCGCATCGATCACAGCTTCATGTATGAACGCGATGACCAGCACGTGGGGCTGGGCCGGTACCGGCTCGCGCTGGGTGTTACTGGTAGTCGACTCACCGAAATTAATCCTTTCATCAAAGTGCCCGAGGCCTTTTTTCGCCGCTTCGCCCAGATGCGCTCGGCCAATAGCAGCATCTCGGCCCTGGCCAGCGCGGTGGTCGTGTTGCTGTACGGAATCGGATTTTGTGGGTTTGGACTTTTCTATCTGGCACGGCGCCGCGAGGTGTTGTGGCGCATGCCGGTGGCCGTTGCGGCCGTGATATCCATTCTGCAATTTCTGGAAGCGCTTAATCGGCTGCCGCTCGACTGGATGGACTACGATACGGCAATCTCCACGCAGGCTTTCGTGGTGGGACATGCGGCCAATGCGCTGCTGATGTCGTTTTTCGATTTCTTTATCGTCGTCATTGCTTTGATGGCGGCAGAGTCAATGAGCCGCATTGCGTTTCCACGGCATCCTCAGCTGTGGCGCGTCTTTTCGCGCCAGGCTGCGCCCTCCCGGCAGATCGCCGGGCGCGTCGTGGGGGCGTATCTGCTGGTGGGCTTTCATCTGGCCTGGGCCACCTGGATTTATATCGTGGGTTCTCAACGTCTGGGCTGGTGGAATCCCTCTGAGCTGCTCTTTCATCCCGACGCGCTGGCCACTACTTTTCCCTGGCTCACCTCGATTGCCAACTCACTGCACGCCGGCATCTGGGAGGAATGTCTTTTTCGCGCGGTGCCGCTGGCGGCGGCAGCGCTGCTGGGCAATCGTTATGGCAAGCGTGGAGTCTGGATTGCCTGCGCATTTGTCTTACAGGCTTTGGTATTCGGAGCGGCCCATGCCGACTATCCCACTCAGCCTTCATATGCGCGGCTGATCGAGCTGCTCGTGCCCTCGACGCTCTTTGGTGCAATGTTTCTGCTGTACGGGCTCCTGCCTGCAATGGTGATGCATTATACTTACGACGTGACTTTGTTTGCCATGCCGCTTTTTCTTTCGGCGGGCACCTCGGCAGCGGTAAGTCGGGTTATCGTCGTCGCCTTGAGTGGCCTGCCGCTTTGGATCACGCTCCTTGCTAGACTGCGTGCCGGCGCCTGGCGCAAGCTGCCGGCGGCACTCTACAATGGCGGCTGGAAACCCGCAGTGGCGTTGACCGCTATCACTGCTGCGACGGTGAGTACCGCGAGGCAGCCCGGCTATCCGGCCTTGTCTCGAGTGAGTCAAAAAATTCTGATCGGCGCGGGTGTTGTCGCCTTGGTGGTTTGGGCAGTACTCATTCCATTTAAAACAGACGCGCCGGGTTTGAAGCTGGACCGCCCGCAAGCCGTGGCGCTGGCGCGCGCGACCTTGGCGGCCCAGGGCGTGCACCTCGGTGCCGACTGGCAGGCACTTGCCGTGTCTCAGGGCGCGGCAGGCGAAGAGGATCTGTTTGTGTGGCGCACCTCGGGCCCCGAGGTTTACGCAAAAATTCTGAGCCGTTATCTTGAGCCGCCGCATTGGCTGGTGCGGTTTGTACGTTTTGACGGCGACGTTGCAGAAAGAGCCGAGGAGCACCAGGTCTTTATTCTGGGCTCAGGTGAGATAGAACGCGTCAGACACGAGCTGCCCGAGACGCGCCCGGGGCCAGCGCTTTCCGAGCGGGCCGCGCGAGTGCTGGCCGTGCGCGCGCTGCGCGAGCACTTCAGCGTGAAGGCGTCCGAGCTCGTGGAAATTTCGAGCAGTCAGGATCAGCTGCCGGCCCGGCGTGACTGGGTTTTCGTCTGGAAAGATCCCAACGCCCCAGTCAAGCAGGGTGAAGCCCGTCTTGCCGTCAAAATTGCCGGCGACGAGGTAGTCGGATATCGCGGCTATGTTTTTGTACCCGAGACCTGGCTGCGCGCGGAACGTGCGCGCGCCACCGTGCTGAACGTGATTAAAATGATAGGCAGCGCTTTGCTGGGTGCGCTCGCCATCTGGATATGGGTGCTTACCTTTCGAGACTGGACCCTGGGACGCTTTGATCAGCGAATGTTTGTCCGGTCGTTTGTGCTTCTAATCGTTTCCGGTATTTTGCTGCAGCTCAATGATTATGGGGCCGAGCTGGCGCAGTTCAATACTGCGCAGCCGTGGGCCACCCAAGTACTGGCACTGGTGATCAAAGGCACGCTTTTCACACTTCTTGGTTCCACCCTTTTAGCGATGGGTCTTGGACGGGTGCCGGTGAGTCTCGACTCCTCGATCTGGCGCACGGGGTTGAACCCCTGGGTTGGCTATGCCGGTGGCTTTATCCTCGCGGCCCTGGGCGCGGTCACTGCACGGCTGACTCAGCTGGCGCATCCGAACTGGCCCGGAGTCGGCGGCGCTTCTTCGTATTTTCCCTGGCTCGACCCGATAGCTGGCCTGGTGCCGTTCATGGGAAAACTCGGATTCTTGCTGCTGCTGTTTTTATTCGTCGAGCGGCGTTTTACCAGTAATCGCCTGCGCACTCTGTTCTTTGTCGTTGTCGGCTTGACGGTGGCGGCGTTCAGAACCGAGAGCGCTCTTGGCGAGTGGCTCGTGACCGCGGTGGGAGTGACCGCGGTGCTTTGGCTGATTTACGAGCTGGTGGCGCGAACCTCGGTGTCCATTCTTATTCCGCTTACGGCGGGTCAGGTGATTCTTGGCGAGGTTCGCACACTCGTCACGCAACCTTATCCAGGGGCAGGGCCTAAAGCAGTGCTGTGGATTCTGGGTGTGGCGCTGGTGTCGTGGTTTTGGTTTGCCAGGCTGAACCGGCCCGTGGAAAGGCTAGCTCAGGCTGCATAATTTGCCTGGGCTGGCCTGAATTGACGAGCGCCATTTTCCGATAAGTGGAGTTGATGAGCCTCGCTGATTTTACTCAGGATCAAGTCGAATATTTCATGGTCGGTGCGTGCCTTTGCCTGGGCGTCTACTACTTTATTCGGGCTTTCTTTTTTGAAACCCGTGGTGCTGAACCCGTTACCGGCCAGCCCCAGCTCGATGCGCTGCTGGGTGCCCTGGTGCCGGCCACCGGTCAAGCAATGATGCGCGCGATGTTTCGCAACTGTTTTTTGTTTGTCGGGCTTGTCCTGTCGTTCTTTCTTTTCAGTTTGTTTACCGACAGCCACGCCCACCGTTCGATCGGCTCGACGGCAGCGCTCTTCGGGGGTGGAATTCTCGGCGTCGGCGCAGTTGTTTCGATGTCGCTGGCCGGCCTGGCCTGGGCCGCCGCCAGACGTTGGGACAAGCGTGTGCGCGACCAGCTGGTGCTGCTGCTGCCCAAGGTGGTTCCCACGAGTTTGCCTGCGGCCTCGATCAGCCAGGCCGGCTTCGTGCTGCGCCTGAACAACCCTTTGCTTTGCACCGTCGTCGCCCAGCTTCCCGAGGGTGAGAAGACTTTTCTGGTCGTGCATAAGTTTCTGGGTCAGAGCCCGGAAGACGTGCGCGGAGCTGTTCTATTTCTCAAACTGGGGCTTTTTCAGGACGGGGAATATCACGAGCGCAAAGCTATCTTTATTCCCCAGCGGATCTTGAAAACGCTGGCTTCGGTTAAGGCTGCTTGAGCTCAGGACGCCCCTGGTACTTGCCTACTGGCGCCTTTTGCTAGCGCTGAAGAACGAAGATATCGGTACGCCGATTTTGCTCCCTTCCCGAGCTCGTGTCATTTGGTGCGATAGGTTGGGTAGAGCCCATGCCGGCGGTTTTCAGCTGCCGCGAGTCGACGCCCGCAGCAACGAGTTTTTCCTTAATTACCTCTGCTCGTTGCAGCGAAAGCGCCTGGTTGGCCCGCGTGTCGCCAGTGCTGTCGGTATAGCCCTCGATGCGCACCACGCTGCTCGGATGTGCCTTGAGCGAGTCGGCGATGCCGGTGATGACCCCCGGTAGCTCGTTGCCCGCGATCAGCTCGCTTGTGCCTTCATTGAAGTTCAGTCCTTCGATGGTCACGCGATGCGGAAGCGTGGTGGTTGAGTTGACGTCGAGAATTCCTGAAAGCTTTTCCGACAAGACCTCCTGAGCGCCCTTCTGTTCCTCGACTGGGGCCTCGGGTTCAGGAGTTTTGGCAATCTCGCGCCTTGGTTCCTCGATGGCTGGTACTTTTGCAACCGGCTCGTTCGCAGATCTATTCAGCAGCCACAGGCCACCAAGCGCCACAAGGGCGACGAGCGCCAGCGGCAGCACATTGGAAGAGGTGCGTTTTTTTTCATTGGGCTTGAGGTGGGGTTCCTGCGGGCGATAGGTATTTTCCTCGTGGGTCTCGAGCGGTGGTGTTTCAATGTCGTCCGCGAGGCCAAGAGCATTTCCGACGTCAGCAGGCACCATGCCTTTAAGTGATGGTTTTTCCTGACTCAGCATTGTCATAAGCGCAGCCGGGTTGAAGTCCAGTCCTTTGACCTTCGAGCCCAGGGTACCCATGACAAGTGGAGCAACCAATCCGAGAATCTTTGTCGTGCTTGACGACTTCATCCCGGTGGCATCCGAAAAAGCGCTCATGATCGCTCCCAGCTTGTCGCCGAAAATTCCACTCAAGGCCGAGCTACCCATGTGCAGGTAATGATCGCCTTCGGTCTTGCTCAGGCGTTCCGTGTAGTTTGCCGGAACCCCCATGTCGTAGCCATCGTCTTTTACCGTCTGAATCAGCTCGCCCGCCCCTTTCGCGGTCGAGCCTTTTGCGATGATTCCGCTCAACACCGTCGGAATGGCCGCCAGCAGGCCGGGCTTGGCGCGCTCGGGTGACTCCGCCAGCAGGCCGCCGGCCTTGGCGATGAAGTCGGGCGTAATGAACTGCTTCACGATCGAAAACAGGCTGTCATTTATTGCCATGAGTTTTCCCTTTATGAGTTGTTATTAAGACGCGCTCAACCCGCTTTTCGCTCTTGCTCGAACGCCTCCTTGTTGTTCTCGATCTCGACGTCCTCAGACCGAATATTCTCGGAGACGTCTCGTTGCTCAATACGGCGATCCTTGGTAATGCGCAGCTCTTCTCTCATTACGGGATGTTTCGATATTTCAACTTCCTCATCCATGACCTTTACGCTCACGGTACGATCGGTAAAGGCCTCACGCGATTCCTCTTCCCGCAGCGGCGACCGGGTTTCCATCTTGACCCGTTCGATGCGCACCTCTTCGTGGGCGAGCGGTACCGTCAGGTGGCGCAGTTCAGTGTGCACGATCTTTCTGACTCGGATCTCACCTGTTTGGTGCGAGACTTTTTTGGCTTCCAGCTCCTCTTCGAACAGAGGGACGTTGATCGTCTCGGTATTGACGTCGGTGACTTTGCCCCAGCCCGAGTAGCTCGGATTCTGCCAGTCTTTAAGCTCGTCGGTGGTCAGGTTCAGATAGACGGCGTCGTCCCTGATCTCGTCAATGTCGTCATAGCGAAACGTGAAGTCTTTCGGAAAAAAGACGCCTTTTTTCACCGAAAGCGAGTCGTCGGCAAAAGAGCTGATGATGCCCAGCTTTTCTCCGTCACGACAATAGACTGTTGTTCCCTCGATAATGCCCGGGTACTTGTTTGAAAAATTTTTGCGATTAAGCAGCATAATGTTACCTCACTGAGTTGTTTCCCAGGATCGTGGCTGAGAGTCGCACTTTTCCTGGTAAACGGTCGAGCCGCCTTAACGCACGTCCTGGGGTCCTATGCGTTTAAACGTGCAAGACGCGTGCTTTACTCCGCCCAAACGAGCCGCCTTGCAGATCACCGTTGCGTTCGGGCCCACGCTGGACAACCCCAGAGGCCAGTGATAGTCGGCCGGAACTATGAAAAATAAAGTTTATGTGCTGGCCCTGGGATTGAGCCTCTTTGGTTTTGCTGCGCGCGCCGATATTAATTTTGGCAGGATCGAGCACTGCGCGGCGCTTGACGGCTTTTACAGATGTGAGGCGGGCGGCGTCGACGACGGCCGTTTCGACCGCCTTAAGTTCGAGGTCGATCAGTACATCGCGCACACTATTACGCTCAAAAACGGCCACTATATATTCATGGGACATGATCGTCCGCTCAAGCTCGTATACCTGAATACGACAACCTATAAGCCCGACGGCGTGCCGCGGGCCGAAGTTGTCGAAGCTCAAGGCGCCTTCGATGTGCTGACCCGCACGTATTGCTCCAAAGCTGGCGAGTTCGAGACTATTTACTTCAGTATTGCTCGCGAGAACCCCTATGCTGTTTCGACGCTGCGTCGAATGGTTATTCGTGTTGAGAAGCTTGGCGAAGATGGCAAGGCGTTGGCTTTGCGTGTTCTTCAAGAAGAAGGCTACGTTGGCAAGGGTGCTAATGCCGATCGCGAGTATCGGTGTGTGCGCGAGGACGAGTAGATCGGAGATTACTTCCCAGGCCGAGGCCGAGGCCGATGGCGTGCGACGGACGCGATTTACTCTTCGCGCGGCTGTGGAAAATACAAAATCACGGTATTTAGAGGGATCCTTGGCTCTCCACCAGGCTTAGTAGGAGTTTTCGAAACAGGTCTCTCGCTCGCTGAGAGTAGTCCCTGGCATCTTTGGCGTGACTTTCATTTTCATTGGCCGTTTTCGTGTCTTGAGCGATTTCGACATCGATTGCGGTCGCCGCGGCCTTGATCTCGTTTAGAGCATCGCTTCTATGGGCTTCGGCCGATAGTTTGGTCACGAACGGACTCAGTTCGCTCAGCATGGCCACCGATATTCCGACGCACTCGGCGCGATCAGTCGCCGCCTGGTCCCAGGCAGCGAGATGAGCCGGACCCGCGTCACCATTCGAAGTACTGATAGTCGGGATATAATGGGCGGGATCAATCCCCTTCGCTGATCCCTCGATGTAGGTTGCGGCAGCCAAGGTATTGGCCGCGCTGATCGACTGCCAGGTTTTTCCGCCATCCGTCGTTCCCTGTGAGTTGTAGCCGGGATCGGTCGTGAGTAAAACGCCGGCCAGACTGCCCGAGCCCGCGAGTATGCCGAGAATCAGGGAATCGGTGGCAGCTGCCATCGCATGTTCATAATGCTCTGCCGCCTCGTCTTTCATGGCCTTAATTTTTTCAAGTTCGAGATTGAGCTTTTCCGCTTTGGCATTGAGTTGGTCTTTTGCGTCTTGCAAAGCTTGTCTACGGTCTGCCCGTGCTTCATTATTCAATAGTTTCTGAAACTGAAGCATAAACGTGAACACCGAATCCAGGTTTGATGCCGCCTGTGGGCATTCCACAGCCACCTGGTCGTCAAGTTTGGTCAGGAGACCCGTCGCGGTCGAAAGTAACTCCATTTTCGCGGCATGCGTACAACGAGCGACACCTTGTTCGGCGGATTGCGCGAATGAAGGTAAATTGGCTTGTTCAGCCAGGCAGTGTAGCAAGCTGGCGTCGCTAGCGACACTGACCAAAGCGAGATGGACGGCAGAAAGGCCCAATGGAGCCTGGACGGGGTCGAGCGCACCGGCTGCTGCAATGAGCGCATGATGCGCACTCAGGAGATCTTTCTTGTTCTGAATACTGCGGGTCGCAAAGGAGAGGAGCTCCGAAACAGAAGTCGCTTTCGGGGCCGTGTAGGGCAGAGCTTGTCCAAACGACGGTATGGTCGAAATCTGGGGCGCCGGCAGCGTGTCAGCCAATCCTGGGGCGAGGCCAAAGATGGCGAGCTGCGCCAGTGTTGTCAGGGCCTCGGTCTGCGTAGCAGTCATTGCGGCGTCGATGGGATCCACGGGGTCGGTGGGGCCGCAGGAAGTGGTCGCGCAAGCCAATGATAATGCTACTAAAAGTGCAGTCGATCGAGGGCCATAAAGAGGTTTCATGATGCGATGCATCATAATCTCAATAGCGAGAGATGTCAACGCGACTCAACCGATCAGGACGCGGCTTATTCTCTCAATCTACGGCAGATTTTCGATTGTCCTGACGCGTCCGTCGATCGCGGTCACCGCCGTCGAACCCGCGTTGAACGCCTCGACCGCGCTGGTATAGCCCGGGTAGTGCTGCAAATGGGTATAAGCCCTCCCGCAGCGACCGTTTTGGACCGCCCAACTCGTGCAGGGAGCCGTTTCGACCGCGACCAATGCGACATCCGCGACATGACCAGGATTCGGCGTTCCCGCCGGATTGACGATCAGCTCGAGCGAGGCCACACGATCTCCCAACGCATTGATGGCCGCCGCGTAGAGTTGAAAGACGGTCGCAGCGGTCGTGAAGTCAGGGAAGTGCTGCGCGTAGGCGTCCCAAGTTTGGCAGGTCCCGGTCTTTCCTCGCCACATCCGACACGGCAAGGCTTCCACCGACTGGATCGACCATTGCGGAATCGTCGTGGAGTTCGGTGGAGTGTTCGGACGGAGTTTTATTTCGAGCCCCGCGATTCGAGAGTCGAGATTGGATACGATCTCGCTGTAGAGCTGGAAGCCCGACAGCATGCTGTCGTAGTCCGGGAAATACTGAAGATAGGTATCCCATTTCAGGCAGGTTCCGTTGTTCGGATTCCATGACCTGCAGGGGGCATCCTGAACCGCGGTGAGTGTCCACTTTGACGCGACCTCAGCATGACAAAATCCGGGGAGCATGGCTCCCAGGCAGAACACCGAATAAAACAGGGCTTTCAGATTATTCATAGAGAGTTCCTAGCATTCATTCGGGCTATTTCATAGCCGGCGCACCAAGTGTGGAATATGAGCGGAAGTCCCATTTGCCCAGGATGTTCTTGATCTTGTTTTCCCAATCACCGTCCTTGAACTCCGGCTCGACGTTTTTGATGTCCGCGTCGATCTTGCCGGTCGTGCTGTTGAAGTCAGTGCGATCGCTAAAATGGAAAAATTTCGTCCAACGACAATGCAGACACAAAATGTCTGTGGTCGCTGCCACATGCAGCTGAACTTGCAGGGCGGTGGGTTAAAGGTGGTGCCCAGTGCCGGAATCGAGCTCGACGGTTTCTGGCTCCTGCCGACGCATGTTTTGTAGTTTGCGACGTTACGGCGCTTTCGCGCCGACGCACTGACTTCGCTTCGCTTCGTCTCGCGTACGCAACACACCAAAACCCAACTTCGTTGGCTTTTGGCGCGCTTGCGTGGGCCGGGGGTTTTTGCTAGGCAGCGCATCCTGCGCTGCCGCACGGCGCCCAGTCGCGCTTATGGCGCGACAGTCCGCCGTGACGCAAAAACCCGTTCGATTCCGACTTAGGGCTGCGGAACCTGGTGTTCTAATTCTTGTTTGAATGGGGGTCGAAGGTTAAAAGGTGGTGCCCAGAGTCGGAATCGAGCCCGACGGTCGCAGGCTCCTGCCTGCTCCCTCTGGGCCGGGGGTTTTTGCTCAGCACGCCTTCCTGGCGTGCTGCCCTGCGCGCAGTCGCGCTCAAAGCGCGACTCCACGCAGGTCGCAAAAACCCGTTCGATTCCGACTTAGGTATGCGGAACCTGGTGTTCTAATTTTTTGTTTATTTGGTGATGAAGGTAAAAGGTGGTGCCCAGAGTCGGAATCGAACCAACGACACGCGCCTTTTCAGGGCGCTGCTCTACCGACTGAGCTATCTGGGCACACCATGTGATGAGCCCAAAGAATTGCCACCACTTTTACGGAAACGCAACCCTCAGTTGGAGGACTTGGTTTTTTCTTCAGACTGTTCGAGTTCGTTTAGTGTCTTTTTGAACTGAGCCAGCGTCATTATGCGGTAGTCATAGGCCCGGCCGAAGCGCTTGAGGATCTCGTTGGTGTACTTCAGACGCTGAGCCACGTCTTTAATGTGCTGATCGGGCACCTGGTCGAAAGCTCCGCTTTTTTCGCGCAGGGCTTTTTGTTTCTGCTCGGCGGTCAGCTCGTGGGCCTGTTCGACTCTCGCAATTTTCGTAACCGCGGCTTTTTCTTTCATGCGCGCGTCGAGCGTGTCGGTAGGCGACGGGCTTGATTCGACGACGTCTTCGGATTTCATCTCTGACTGTTCTTTGGCTCCTGGAGCCACATCCTGAGCATTGGCCTGCTCTTCGGTTACGTCGGCTTTGGCTTCGGCTTTCTGTTCGACGCGGGCGTTTTCCAGCACTTCGAGGCGTTTTTGCAGCTCGAGGTTGTGTCTCTTGAGTTCGGCCAGATCAATTGCGGCGGCGCTTGGCGCAGCTTCGGCGGCTACGGTCGCGACGGGGGCTGAAAACTTGGCTGGAGCGGCCATGGTCTTCTTCGCGGGCGCGGCCACTGGAGCGGGGGCTGCTGCGACGGGTTCAGACTGGATGAACTCTTCGGCTGGCTTTTGCTCGTCGACCTTGGTATTGGCGCGGATGAGCTTCGCAGTTCCATCTTCTTCGGTGGCTCGGAATACTTCCGGCGAATGGGCGTTGGTGTCTTTGGACTTGCTGTCGATGTAGACGACCTGCATGCCTGCGAAGGCGCTCGTCGAAATGCTGGCTAGCAGCATGGCCGGAGCGGCTAGTCCCAACATCTTGATTCCAAATGATTTTACTCGAAAAGTACCCATGGATAACACCTCTTGACGCACTGCATATCAATTCCGATTAGAATTGTCAACATTATCGCTTGGCTTTGACATTCGTCCCTGCGTCCCCATATTAAACTTACGAATTGTGGGTCGTATGCTAGGTCTGCGACTTGACATCAATCTATTCAACACCAATGTGTTGATCAGCTGCCTGCTGGTTGGCCTCGTTTGAGCCAGCCGGGGCGAAATATTGGGCGGCAGGGCGCGAGCCCGTTGCCGTCCATTTTTAATGAGTAGTAACAACCTTTTATAGGAGGCTCTTATGCAAGTTAAGCCTTTGCACGATCGAATTCTCGTCAAGCGTCTTGGCGAAGAAGAAAAGACCAAGGGTGGAATCATCATTCCTGATTCCGCAAAAGAAAAACCAGCTCAGGGCGAAGTGGTTGCTGCTGGCAGCGGCCGCCGCACTGAAGATGGCAAAGTTTTGGCTCTCGAAGTCAAAAAAGGCGACAAGATCCTTTTCGGCAAGTACTCGGGCACCGAAATCAAGGTCGACGGCGACGATTATCTCATCATGCGTGAAGATGACGTCCTCGGTATTATTCACTAAATCAGGAAAAGGAGACAAACAATATGTCTGCTAAAGAATTACGTTTTTCGGAATCGGCTCGTACGGCCATCCTTCACGGTGTCAACGTCCTCGCTGACGCAGTGAAAGTGACCCTCGGTCCCAAGGGCCGCAATGTTGTTATCGAACGTGCTTTCGGCGCGCCAAGCGTGACGAAGGACGGCGTGACCGTTGCTAAAGAAATCGAACTCGAAAACAAGTTTGAAAACATGGGCGCGCAGATGGTTAAGGAAGTTGCTTCCAAGACCAACGACGATGCTGGCGACGGCACGACGACTGCTACCGTGTTGGCACAGGCAATCTATCGCGAAGGCGCGAAGATCGTTGCTGCTGGCCACAACCCAATGGATCTGAAGCGCGGCATCGATAAGGCCGTGGAAAAGATCATTGAAGCGCTCAAGAAGATCTCGAAGCCTTGCAAGAGCGAAAAAGAAATTGCACTGGTCGCGACCATCTCGGCTAACAACGACTCCACCATCGGCAACATCATTGCGGAAGCAATGCAGAAGGTTGGCAAAGAAGGCGTGATCACGGTTGAAGAAAGCAAGACCGCTGAAACGACGCTCGACGTTGTGGAAGGCATGCAATTCGACCGCGGCTACCTCTCTCCGTACTTCGTCACGAATCCGGAAAAGATGGAAGTCTCGCTCGAAAGCCCTTACATCCTGATCTACGACAAGAAGATCAGCAGCATGAAGGATCTTCTGCCCCTCCTGGAAAAGGTTGTGCAGAGAAGCAAGCCTCTCCTGATCGTCGCTGAAGAAGTCGACGGCGAAGCTCTCGCGACTCTCGTCGTGAACATGCTCCGTGGCACGCTCCAGGTTGCTGCTGTCAAGGCCCCAGGCTTTGGCGACCGCCGCAAGGAAATGATGCAGGATCTCGCTACCCTCACGGGCGGCAAGGTTATCAGCGAAGACCTCGGCGCGAAGCTCGAAAACGCCCGTCTTGAAGATCTCGGCCAGGCTAAGAAGGTCACGATCGACAAGGACAACACGACCGTTGTTGACGGCGCCGGCAAAAAAGTCGACGTCGAAGGCCGCGTGAAGGTTCTGCGCAAGCAGATCGACGAAACGACTTCGGACTACGACCGCGAAAAGCTCCAGGAACGCCTGGCAAAGCTCGTGGGCGGCGTCGCTGTCATCAACGTCGGTGCAGCTACCGAAGTCGAAATGAAAGAAAAGAAACAGCGCGTGGAAGATGCTCTGAACGCAACTCGCGCTGCAGTTGAAGAAGGCATCGTGGCTGGCGGCGGCAGTGCTCTGCTCCGTGGCGCGTATGGCCTTGGCAAGCTGAAGCTGGACAATGCTGAGCAGCAGGCTGGCGTGAACATCATCAAGCGCGCTTGTGAAGAACCTCTTCGCATGATCGCACAGAACGCCGGCTGGGAAGGTTCTGTTGTTGTGGACAAGGTCCTCAGCAACGACAACCCAAACTGGGGCTTCAATGCTCTGACCGAAGAGTATGAAGATCTGTACAAGGCTGGCGTTATCGACCCAACCAAGGTTGCTCGTTGCGCTCTGCAGAACGCAGCCAGCGTTGCAGCTTTGATGCTCACCACTGAAACCCTCATTGCTGAAAAGCCAAAGCGCGAATCTTCGGGCGGCGGCGGCGGCATGGGCGGCGGCATGGGCGGCATGGGCGGCATGGGCGGCGGCGGCTTCGACATGTGAGATTTTGCTGACGCAAAATCTCGGGTAAAAAGCGGGTCCACAAACGTGGACTGAGGGTTCACGGAGTGGCCGCTTGCGGCGGCGTGAAGCGACCGAAAGCTTTTTACCCACGTCTGACGCATTACTTAGATTAGGGCTCTGGAAGTCGTAGCGTTCAAGCTTGAGCGCTGCGATCCAGGGCCCTTTTCATTTTTTGGCGTCCTGGAAGCCGTCCACTCTTTCCATCAGCGTCTTGTCCACAAAAGTCTTTAGCGCCTCGTGGCGCTTTTCAATATCCTTGGCCTTGTCCTCAAAGTCCCGCTCTTCCATGTCATGAAAGCACACCACCAGCGCGCGGTCTGCCGTCGTGCCGGCGCTGCCGCATTTTGTAAAGACGGCCTGAATTTCAGCCGGCGACGGTGGCGACGGCTGCACTACGGCATTGTGCTGGTCGACCAGTTTATTGAGGGTGCCAATGGCGAAACGACGGCGCCAACCTTCAAGCTTGTCATTGAAGCTTGGCTTGACGTTCGCGTAGCGTGCTTCCCAGGTTGTATTGTTTTTGGCGATCAGCGCCTGTTCCTCTGGCGAGGTGAACGGACAGGTCAGCGCGGTCATGCATTCCTCTGGCTTGTTCTTTTTCATGCAGGTTTTGAAGGCTGCCGTTTTGCGGCATTTGCCGATGACCCCAATCAGAATCGCGACTCGCTTTTTTCCCAGTATCTCAAGCATGGGCTCGGCGACCTGATGGACGTGGCGCTTGAGGGCGGTCTTGTACTCAGCGATGGACATAGGGGACATGGGGGTCGTCGGGGGGGCGGCAGCAGCGGTTGCAGCGAGGCACAAGCTCAGCAATAGGGTCATGAGATCTTCCTTTGTTGGTTTTAGTATATCGTCGTTTGTTTGACGCGGTTGACCGGATTCGCTGTTGGGACATTGGCGATAGGGAGTTCTTTCCTAGGACGGAGAAGCATGGACCCCGGCCGTAATTTCCCAGAGCGGGTCGAGTTTCGGAGGAATCTTCCCAGTTCGCAGCGGTGTGACTCGCTTGCGACGGGAGTCTGGGCGTCGCCCACCGGGGTTGGCCCAAAGTTTGCTTTGAAGACTCTCAGAGGGGACTCTGCGATGGCCGATTCGATTTATGATTCGACAATAGGCGGTTTGCAAGCGGCGATGAACTTCCGTTTGATGAATCAGAACGTGATCTCGAGCAACATCGCCAACGCCGATACGCCAGGTTACAAAGCCCAGAAGGTCGAGTTCGAAGACTCCCTGAGAAACGCGATGAATGTCTCGGGCCGTCTGCAGATGGAAGGCAGCGACGCCGAACATTATACCAAGGCTGATCCGGGCCGCATCGACCCTGAAATCTATGACAACCCTAATGGCGTCGTGCACCTGGACGGCAACACGGTTGACCGCAACGTCGAGCAGGTCGAGCTGGCCGGCAACCAGATGCAATATGACGCCGCGGCCGAGATGATTAAACGCAAGCTGGCGCTGCTGCGCTACGCGATCAGCGACGGCGGAGGTAGCAGATAATGGATTTTTTCAGCAGCATGCGTATTAGCGCGGCCGGTATGAATGCGCAGCAGACGCGCATGAACACGATTTCAAGCAATCTGGCCAACGCCGAAACGACTGAAACCGAAGAAGGCGGCCCCTACAAGCGCCGCGATCCGATTTTTCAGGCGCAGCCCGACCGCGAAACGTTCGGTGAAATTTTGACGGGTACGATGGACGAGCATGCGCAGGGCGTGCAGGTGACCGAGATCCAGGAAGACACCAAACCGCCACGAATGGTCTACAATCCCAAGCACCCCGACGCCAATGCGCAAGGCTATGTGGCCATGCCCAACGTCAATCCGGTCGAAGAGATGGCCAATATGATTTCGGCCAGCAGATCGTATGAAGCAAACGTAACCGCGCTCAATGCCGCCAAGTCGATGGCCATGCGTGCGCTGGACATCGGTAAATAGCAAAAGATTCTCACGAGGAGCTGATTCATGTCGAACATGACCATTGAAAACATAGGCGGGGCTTTTCAGAGCGGCAACATGGAACGTATCCTCGACCACGGTCAGCAGATCTCGTCGCCGGTGGCTCCCGAAATTCCAGGTGCCAGCGGCCTTGATGGCGGCGCCGCACCCAAGTCGTTTGGCGAGATGCTCACCCAGAGCCTCGATAAGGTTAACGAGCTGCAGATGCAGGCCGATGGCGCCGCAAAAGAGCTGACCGCCGGCCACAACAAAAATATCCACGAGACCATGCTGATGATGGAAAAAGCCGATATGTCGTTTCGGCTCATGATGCAGGTTCGCAACAAGGTGATTGATGCCTATCGCGAAGTAATGCGCATGCAGGTGTGAGTTTTAGCGGTTCGCGGGCTACCTGATCTGATCCAAGCTAACGGGGGAATGGCTTAGTGATAGAATTTTTTAAGAAGACGACATCGCAGCTGCAGGACTTTTTTAATGGACTGAGCGGTGCTCGAAAAGTAGGTTTGATCCTGACGGGTATTACCGTCATGGCGAGTTTGGCCGCGATGTTCTTCTGGGTGGGCGATACGGGCTACCAGACCTTGGGAACGAACCTGGCTTCGGAAGACGCCACCGCCATCATGCGGGTATTGCGCGACAAGAAGATTCCCTTCCGCGTCGAAAACGACGGCAAGACGATCAAGATTCCGCCTGAAGCAGTCTACGATCTGAGACTCGAGCTGGCCACGATGGGCATGCCGCAGTCGGGTGTTGTCGGCTACGAGGTGTTTGACAAGCAAAGCTTCGGTCAGACCAGCTTTGTGCAGAAGATCAACCAGAAGCGCGCGCTCGAAGGCGAGCTGATGCGCACGATCAATAATCTCAAAGGTGTGCGCCGTTCACGTGTGCATCTGGCGCTCCCCAATAAATCCACCTTCATCGAAGACCAGAAGCGGCCCACGGCCAGCGTCGTGATCGACCTGGACCCCGGGCAGCAGCTGCAAGACAAGCAGGTTACCGGCATCTCGCACATGATCGCCTCGGCCATCGAGGGCATGGAAATCGGCGACGTCACCATTGTCGACGGCAATGGCAAGATGCTGTCCAAGAACACCAACGACCCGCTGGCCATTCAGACGGCCACGATGGTCGACTTCCAGCAGAAGATGGAGCAGGAATACGAGAAGCGCGTACAGGAAGTTCTGACGCGCGTCGTGGGCGAAGGCAAGGTCGTGGCTAAAGTGGCGCTCGATCTGGACTTCACGCAGCAAAGCGAAACTCAGTCGCAGTACGACTCCGAAGGCAGCGCGGTTAAGTCGCAGCAAAAGGAAAATCATGTCATGGACGGCTCACGTCCGGTCATGAGCGGCGCGCCTGGTGCGGCCTCTAATACTCCGGGCCCGGCTTCGGCGCCGCCCGAGGTGCGCAGCAATACGCAAAAGGTCTACGAAACCACCAACTACGCGGTTCCCGAAAAAGTTATTCGGGCAACCAAGCCGGTGGGTTCGATCAAGAAGATGTCGGTGGCCGTGCTGGTCGACGGCGTCTATAGTAAAGACCCGGCTAATCCCGACCGCGCCCCGGCCTTCGCCAAGTGGGACGACGCCAAGATGGCCGAGTTCAAGACGATCGTGGCCAGCACCGTGGGCCTGGATCTGAAGCGCGGCGACTCCCTTGAGATCAAGAGCATGGAGTTCCGCCGCGAGGACATGGATAACGCGGACATCGCCATAGCGGCCTTTGAGCGTCGTAAGATGATGAACCACCTGATCCAGTACGCGGTTATCGGTGCGGTCATTGCGCTGTTCTTCTTCTTCGTCGTGCGGCCCTTCGTCAAATGGCTTACGGACAACACCGTCGAGAACATGGAAAGCTTTCTGCCCAAGACCATTGAAGAGCTTGAGCGCATGCAGACCGACGACCTTGATGCAGTCGAGGACGTGATTCCGGTCATTGTCGACAAGGTCGACCCGGAAAAGGTCGAAGGCGAGATGATCAAGGAAAAGGTCGTGACCCTCATCGAAAGCAATCCGCAGAAGGCGGCGATGATTCTGCACGAATGGGTACACAAGCCCAAGCCTGTAGGCCCCGAAAAGATCGTAGGCGGTCCAGCGGCACCCGGCCCTGGCGGCAAGAAATCGGCATAACGAGGAAATCTGAATGGCTGACGTTGCACAAATTCCATATATATACGAAGAAATGTCCGGTCTGGACAAGACAGCCTTGCTGCTGAATATCCTGGGTACCCAGGTGACCGCACAGGTGTTCAAGAAGATGAAGGACAACGACATTAAACGCATCGTCAGCTCGATGAGCGGCGTGCAGAAGGCGCCCATCTCGATCGTGCGCCAGGTGCTCGAAGACTTCTATGCGCAGATCTCAGAAGAAGAAGACATGATCTTCGGCCAAGGCGGCGGCCGCGAATTCATTCTCGCCACCCTGGGCGAAGAGCGCGCGCGTACCGTGCTGGGTCAGCTTTCGGTGCTTGAAGGGTCCAGAACTCTGGAAGCCCTCGAGCTGGTCGATGCCCGTACGCTGTCCAACTTCCTGATCAACGAACATCCGCAGACCATCGCCCTTATTCTGGCGCATCTCGAGCCCGCGAAAAAAACCGACGTGCTCAAGCGGCTGCCCGAAGCAATCCAGACCGAAGTGGTGTTGCGTATCGCGAACCTCGACTTCATCAGTCCCACGCTCATCGCGCAGGTCGACGAAGTGCTCAAGCAGGAGCTGGCGACCTTGGGGTCGATCGACACCCAGCAGCTGGGCGGCGTGCAGCCCATCGCCGACATGCTCAACGTCATGGACAAGACAACCGAGCAGAACATCATGGCCCGCGTCGAGGAGAAAGATCCTCAGCTGGCCGAAGAAATCCGCAAACTCATGTTCGTCTTCGAAGACATCATCTTCATCGACGACCGTGGCATGCAGCAGCTGCTCAAGGATGTTCAAAACGACAAGCTCGTCATCGCGCTCAAGACCGCGCCCGAAGAGATTCGCGAGAAGATCTTCCGCAATATGTCCAAGCGAGCAGGCCAGCTGCTCAAGGACGACCTCGATGCCCTGGGTCCAGTGCGCCTGAGCGACGTCGAAACCGCGCAGCAGGAAATCGTGAACGTGGCCAAGCGGCTTGAGGCCGAAGGCAAGATCATCATAAGCCGCGGAGGCGAAGCGGATGCCCTCGTCTGATGACCAGGACACACAAAAGAAAACCGACCACAGTCATCTGATCAGTGACATGCAGATCCGCGAGCTGTCGAAGACCAAAGACCTGAATCCGAGCTACGTGCCCCTGGGCGGTCAGGTTACCCGCGTCAACGGCCAGAACATCGTTACGGTCGACATGCCCAAGGAGCAGACGGTATCGCAGTTCGAGCCGGGTAAGATTCACGACACACGCGGCATCAGATACTCCAACGTCCAAAGAGGCATTCCAGATGCCAAAATAAAAAAGAACGCCCGCTTCCGCGTCAGCGAACTCACTCGTGGGCCGCTCTCGGTTGAGGCCGAAGAAGAGGAACGCATCGAGACCGAAGTGCAGCGCCGGCTGGCGGTGCGCATCGAGGAGCTGCGGGCGCAGACCACGACCGATGCCTATCAGGAAGGGTTCAATTCGGGTAAGACCGATGGCTATACGGAAGTTTTGACCCAGTCGACGCCCAAGCTTAAAGCCTTCGAAGCCCTGCTGGTGGCCTTTGAAGGCATGAAGGGCGAGATCTTCAAGGCCAATGAAGAGTTCTTTATCCATATGGTTCATCAGCTCACGAAAACCGTGATCTTGCGCGAGCTTAAGGACGATTCCGGCTACACCCGGCGCCTGGCTTTGCACATCCTGGATCGCCTGGGAACGCGCGAGAACATCAAGATCTTCATTGGTGCCGAGGAACAAAGTTCCGTAGAGGCATTAAAGGAGGGGCTTGCGCAAACCCTCGGACAGTTGAAAAATGTAGCTATAGAGGTGGATCAGTCGATCAAGACTGGTGGCTGCCGCGTCGAAACGGAATTCGGCGAAGTCGATGGAAGAATTGAAGTTCAGTTGCAGAGTATCGCTAACGGCCTCGGTGTAAACCAGGAGGGTTTATAACCAACATCGAAAACGGCTATGAACTCGATCGACGGGTTTATAACGACAAACTTTCTCGCATGCTTCTGTACCGCGAGCGCGGCAAACTTTCGAAGAGCGTAGGGCTCACGTTCGAGGGTTATCTGCCTGGCGCCGCGGTTGGCAGCATTGTGCGCATCATTCCCGGTGGCGCCACCGAAATTAATCCGATGAACTCGGTTGAGGCCGAGGTGATCGGCTTCAAAGACAAGCGCGTGATTCTGATGCCGCTCGAAGAAGGCCGCGGCCTGAGCAATACGAGCAAGATTATTCTGACCGAATCCGAGGCCAGCATTCCCGTGGGCGACTTTCTTTTGGGTCGTGTCATCGATGGCCGTGGCGAACCCATGGACGGTAAGGGCCCGATTGGCGCCGGTCTTAAAAGTGTGCAGCGCCGGGGCATCTACGGCTCGACGGTAAACCCGCTTGAACGCAGTGTGATCACCGAGCCCCTGGATCTGGGCATTCGGGCCATCAACGGCTTGCTTACCTGTGGCAAAGGCCAGCGTATGGGCATCATGGCTGGCTCGGGCGTGGGCAAGAGCGTATTGCTGGGTATGATGGCGCGTTACACGAAAGCCAATGTCAACGTGATCGCCTTGGTTGGTGAGCGCGGTCGCGAAGTGCGTGAGTTCATCGAACGTGACCTGGGCCCCGAGGGGCTGGCCCGCTCGGTCGTGGTGGTGGCTACCAGTGATCGCTCGCCGCTACTGCGCATGCGTTGCGCGTTTGTCGCTTCGACCATCGCGGAATATTTCAGCGGCAAGGGTGCCGACGTTTTGATGCTGATGGATTCGGTAACCCGCTTTGCGATGGCCCAGCGCGAGATCGGTCTGAGCATGGGTGAGCCCCCTGCCAGCAAAGGGTACACTCCTTCGGTTTTTGCCACCCTGCCCAAGCTGCTCGAGCGCGCCGGCACCCGCAAGGGCAAGGGAAGCATCACGGGCCTCTATACCGTCCTGGTTGAAGGCGACGACATGGACGAGCCAATTGCCGACGCCACTCGTTCGATTCTCGACGGCCACATCGTTCTTTCGCGGGCCCTGGCCGCGCGCAATCAGTATCCGGCCATTGATGTCGCAGCCAGCGTCAGCCGCGTGATGCGTTCCGTGATCGACAAAGGGCATAACGAAATCGCGGGCGAGCTCAAGGATTTGATGGCCACTTATGCCGCGCACGAAGACCTGATCAATATCGGGGCTTATGTCAAAGGCAGCAATGTGCGCCTGGACCAGGCCATCTCGATTATGGATCGGCTCAAAGGGTTTCTGAAGCAGAACATCACCGAAAACGCACCTATCGGTGAGTGCGTGGCCATGATGAACGGAATTCTCAGATCGGTGAAAGGGTAAATGAAGAGATTTAAATTCAAGCTGGAAGTCGTGCTTGCGGAACGTAAAAGAGTCGAAGACCTGCGTCTTAGAGAGTGGACGCTGGCCAAGCGCATTTTACAAGGCATGATGGACATCTTGACAGCCTTGGAGACGGGGCTGGAAGATGCGATCAAGAAAGACACCCAGCTTGGCAGCGGCACTGGCGTGGACGGCATTGGCATGTTTGCGGCGGTTGACCAGTTCATCGCCGGTCAGAAGACCCGCATCGTGTGGAAGACTCAGGAGATCGAACGGGGCGCGCGCCTTACCGATAAAAAACGGGTGGAATACGTGAAGGCCCGCCAAAAACGTGAAGCGCTTGAGAAGCTCAAAGAGCGCCGCCTGGGCGAGCACCGGGCCGTCGCGCACAAGCGCGATCTCAAGATTCTCGACGATATTTATATCATGAGCGGCGCTGCGCGCCGGCGTGCCGACGCTGAAAGCGATGCTGAAGAGGAGGCCGCAGTATGAAGGGGGCCCGCCTGTTTTTTCGCATGTTGTGCATCAGCTTAATGGTGCTGGCCGTAGTTGAGATTGCGTGGGTTAGGCCCGCTCGCAGTGCCGATGCGCCCTCGGGCGACCGCGCCGCCAACGTCGCCGCGGAAAAAGCCGCCGAAGAGGCCGAGGCTTCGCGGGCAGCCACGCGCGCGGCCGAGGCAAAGGCCAAGACGGTACTCAATGAGTCGGTGGCCGGTGATCTCGAGGCACGGCGCCTGGCCGTAGAGGCGCGTGAGCATGGGCTCGAAGAGACCGAAGGACGCATCAAGGAGCGCGAGAAGGCCCTGGATCAGAAAATCAAAGAGATGGAGCACCTGCGCGAGGTTGTGACCTCGGACCTGGAAATCCAGAGCAAGAGTAAAGAAGAGCGCGTCATCAAGCTGGTAGCCGTGTTCGAGACGATGACGCCCAAAGCCTCGTCGGGCGTGTTTGAAACCCTTGACGACTCCCTGGCCGTGGAAGTGCTCAAACGCATGAACGTGACGAAAGTCGCCAAGATTATGAACATCATGGATAAGAGCCGCAGCGCGAAGCTCTCCGAGATGCTCACCGGTACGTATCGGTTGGATTCCGATCGCAAAGTTTCAAGTGTAAAACCAACTGCGGCAGGTCAAGCAATAGCGCAGGCACCCGTACAGCCGAAGAGTGTATCTCCGGCACCGGTGCAAGCGAGCTCGCAGGCTCCACTAAAATCCAATAAGAAGGGAGGTGAAAAATAATGACAAGTAATCAAATAGGTCCCGATAAGGGACTGCTCGATATGGTCTTTGGCAAGAAGGAGACGGCGGCACAGGCAACCGATGCTGTGACGAAGGCTGCCGACGGCAAAGACGCGTCTGTTAAACAAGGACCAGAAGACTTCATAGCTATGCTTGCGAAAGCGGCTCAGGACCAAAAGGATGCGGCAGCGGCGTTGGCCACTGCGCAGATCAAGGGTGAGACAAAGCAAGTTACGAAGTCTGCTGCTGCAGCGGAGGCCGCAAAAAAAGAAGCGGCCGCCGCACTTGCGAAGCAGAAAGGCAAAGCTGGCGAAACCGGCGCGCAGTTGAAAAACGGCGCAAAGGAAGCGGCTGAGGAAGAGCAAAAGGCGAGAGCGAAGGCTTTGGGAATGCAAATTCCCACGGCGGCTCAGACGTCTGCAATGTTGCAGGCGCAGGCACAGGCAAAGGCGAAGTCCGAGGCTGAACAGGCTGCTCTGCAAGGAGCGGCGGGCCCCAAGGCTTTACCGGCGCCAACGGCTGCGCAGGCTGCGAAATCCGCAACTTCGGCGACCGGTGGCGTGCCGGGCGTCGGTGGCGGCTTGAGTGGCCAGGCTGCCGTAACGGCAGCGCAGCAGGCAGCCGTCGCGGCCCAGCAGGCCGCAGTGACCGCGCAGCAGGCGGCACAGTTGGTGATGCAGCAGGGCATGGCTCAGTCTCAGACCGTTGTTCAACCGATCGTGATTCAGGTGCCTATGGCCATTCCAGTGGAAGTGCTGGGTGTGGAAGAAGGCGAGCTGGATCATTTCGACATGGGCGGCGCACCAATGGGTTCAATGGAAAAAGGATCCAAAGCGCAGCTGACGTCTTCGCAGGATTTCCTGGCTCAGCTGGGAATTCGGCAGGGCTCGGTGTTGGGAGTGGATCGGGTTGATCCTCGGCTGGGTCGTTTCAATGACGAAAGCCAGAACGAGAAATCCAAGGACGGCAGCTTGAGCATGATGATGCCACAGCTGACTCATCAGCATGGTCAGTTCGGTGCTACCGCGTTGGCAACTCCGGTTGCGGGCACGGTGCAGATGACTGTGGGCGAGAATGGCAAGCCCGAGCTCGCCAATACCATGGCACTGGCAAATGAAGTGGCCACGTTGGCGGCAAGGGGCGGCGGAGCGGTGCGCGTGCGCATCTCTCCCGAGAACCTTGGCGAGATGACCATCAGTGTAAAAACTGAGGGCCAGCGTCTCAACGTGCAGATCGAAACCGCGTCCAGCGCGGCTCGTGATGCCATGACCAACGCCATGCCTGAGCTGAGACAGCTACTGACGGCAAGCCACTATCAAGTGGGTTCGCTGGAAGTCAATCATGCGGCAAGCACGGCTCAGGTAGTGATGAGCCAGGCGGGTGACGCAGTTGGCATGTCGCAATGGAGCAACCAATCTTCTTTTTCGGATTGGCAGGGCGGCCAGCAAGACAATCAGCAAGGCGGTTCCGCCTGGGACCGCTATCGGACCCAGCAAGAGGCTAGACAGGAAGCGAAGCAGCAACAGCAGTATAGACAGAGTAGCGGCTATAGACGCTACCAGCAAGAGCAGCTGGAAGCATAGGCAGTAAAAACAGTTTTGAGGCGGCGGGCTTGTGGAGAGTCCGCCGCCACATCACTGAAAAAAAGGAACCTGAACTTTGATCAATACTTTAAAACCGGCAGCAGAACAGGGTCATGGGGGCGAGCGCGGCGACGTGCTCGAGCGCATCAACCGTGACTATGGCAAGCCGGAAGAAAAGCAGCGTGAGGCTGTAAAGAAGCTCGGTAAAGACGAGTTCTTCAAGATCATGATCACGCAGATTCAGCAGCAGGATCCGCTCAAGCCGGCCAGCAACGAACAGATGGCCGCGCAGATGGCGCAGTTCACCTCGCTTGAGCAGATGGTGAACATGAATAACAACCTCGAAAAACTTACGGCTTCGCAGCAGCCCTTGCAGAACATGGGCGCGGCCAATCTTATCGGAAAATACGTTACGGCGGACTCCAGCCGCCTGACGCATACCGAGGGCAAGTACACCCCGCTTAACTTTGAGCTGCCCATGGACGCGGCCAAGGTGCACATCTCGATCATCAACGAGAAGGGCGAGACCGTGCGCGACCTCGACAAAACAAATGTCAAGAAGGGCCAGGTCTCCATTGACTGGGATGGCAAGGTTAGCGGCAATGTGCTGGCCAAGAGCGGGCAGTATATGATGCAGATTTCGGCTATTACCGAAGAAGACAAGCCGATGCAGGCCCGCACGACGCATACCGAAGTCGTGCACGGTGTTGCCTTTGAAGGTAAAGAGACGGTGCTGCTTACGGGCGACCTTACCAAGCCCACCAAGATGCTGCTGCGTAACGTTTCGCGTATCATCGACGCCAGCGCGGGCAAGGCCGGCGCGGCCAACGTAACCGGTCCCGGCGGAATGGAAATTGGCGGTCTCGAAAATCTGATCAACCAGCAGCAGCAGGCTCAGGCCGCGCAGGCGCAGCCAGCTGAGATTCCCGAAGAACGTAACGTCGAGGGCGGCGTACGCGATCGCGCCAACTTCGCGCCGCTCAATATCGACATGCTTAAAAAGGTGAATGAGCAAAAGGCTGCGCCTCAGCAAGGCT